>JAYVJN010000601.1:0-17091 GCA_043769325.1 Acidobacteriota bacterium | reverse complement strand
GCCAGATGGCCTTTTGCAAGGGCGGCAGGGCTTCGTCCCATTTAAGTTGGCGCGTGTAAGTCTCGCCGAGTCGGTAATAGGGCTGGTCAAAAGCGGGGTTAAGCGCGATTTCTTTTTGGAAAAGCGCCACGCCGCGTTCTAAATCAGCGCGATAGACAGCGATTTCCCCCAACAAAAAATGCGCCTGCGGGATTTTCGGGTCAAGTTGAATGGCTTTGGCGAGTTCCGCTTCGGCGGTTTCCTCAAATTGCTGGCGTAGTAACATGCGCGCATTCATCATATATGCGGCAGCGGATTTTGGTTCCAACTGATAAAGTCCGGCAAACACATCGCGTGACTTTTCCGGTTGGCGTGTCTGTATGTAACAGACGCCCAACGCATAAGCCAATTGTGTGTTGTCTCGAAACCAGAGTGTTATTTGTTCCAGATAAGGGATGGATTCCGCCAGATGGCCCTGTAAATAATGGGACATGGCAAGCATCTGAATGGTTGCGCGGTAATCCGCCGGCTCTGGCGAAGCGGGTTTGCCAAGGGGCGTGAGGGTGGCAACAGCGTTTATGTAATCGTTCTTCTTATAATATGCCTGACCTAATAAAAACCTTAGGGCCGGGTTGGCTGGATTAGCTTTTAATTGTGCAGTTAGCAGAGTTATAGCTTCATCTACTTGGCCGGCGCTTATCATGTTCCGAACCCGGCCTACAACAGTTGGCGCAGGTTCGCTTTGCCCCACAGCAATCCCCTGAATGAAGGCGCTAATTATTAGCAATACAAAAGATAATTTCTTCATCATTAACTCCACAGGCATTAACTCTACTTTGTCATACAGGGCTTTCTTATAAAAACCAGAAAAGGCCGCCATACGCGCGCCAACGGCGGGACGGGCGGCTTTATCACCTATTACTTTTCACTTATCACCTGTACGGCCTTTAATTAGGTGGGTGGAGCGGCGTACAAGTGATAAGTGATAGTGTGGCCTACGTTGACACGAGCGCAATTTTTATAAGAAAGCCTTGTATTTCGTGTTAGTGTAAGCGGGACTTTGCCAGGCCCCGTCGCTGCCACGCCAACGGTGAAAAGTGAACTCAGAACTGTGCGCGATTGGTTAAATATAACGGCTGTTTACAGTTCCCTGTGCCGCGTTCACGGTTACGCTCCGCGCTTCGCAAAGCAGTAAGCGCAAACGCAAATCGCTTTATGAGTGAAAAATCAGTCTTGAAAAAACAAGCTCTCAGCCCCGATGTGTGGACGGAGGAACAAGCACCAGCCGAAGCCGCCGCGCCCGAAGCGTTGGACGAACGCATCTTAGTTGCGCTCCACGCGGCCAGTGAAAAGAAAGCTATCCGCTTGGCGGTCTTGGACTTACGCGGTATCGCCAGCTTTACGGATTTCTTCGTTGTTACCAGTGGCGCAAACCAACGGCAAGTGCAGGCCATTTGCGACGGCATCGAACGCGAGTTGAAGAAAAAGCTGAAAGTCCGTCCGGCGCGTATCGAAGGCTATACGTCGGCAGAGTGGGCTTTGCTGGATTACGGCGATTTTGTCGTCCACGTTTTCGAGGAACAAGCGCGGCAATTCTACGATTTAGAGCGATTGTGGCGCGAGGCTATCCGTGTGCCAATTCCGGCAGACATTGAAGGCCCGCCGGTGGTGATAACTTTTCGTAGTGACGCCTGAAGTTCAAAGTTTCAGGTTCAAAGTTCAAAGTTTCCGCTTAGTCCTCTGTTAAAAGAACTTAAATTACAGGGTGCTTAGGTTTGCGGCAATCCAAAGTTAAAGCAGTGAGTGATTTAAGCGCACAATCTGAGGCCATGCAGGAAGTGTTGCGGATGGCTGACCGCGTGGCGGTAACGGACGCCAACGTCTTGATAACGGGCGAATCAGGCGCGGGCAAGGGCGCATTGGCGGATTACGTCCACGCGCAATCAAAACGCGCCGGACAGAATTTCGTCAAAATTGATTGTGGTGCGTTGCCCAAGGATTTACTGGAAGCCGAGCTATTCGGTTATGAGCGCGGCGCGTTCACCGGCGCGCACGAGGCCAAACCGGGCCGCCTGGAAGACGCGCACAACGGCACTTTGCTGTTGGACGAAATCGCGCAACTGCCGCTGGAAGCGCAAGCGAAATTTTTGCGCGTTATCGAACAGCGTGAGTTTGAGAGGCTTGGTGGACGCCGCACAATTAAAGTAAACACGCGGCTTATCGCGCTGACTAACGTGGATTTAGAAGACGCCGTGCGCCGCCGCGCTTTCCGCGAAGATTTATTTTACCGCCTCAACGTCGTGCGTCTGCGCGTCCCGCCGCTTGTTTCGCGCCGCACCGACATTGCGTTGCTGGCCCGTCAATTCGTAAATACTTACGCAACCAAGCATGGCCGTCCGGCGCGTGCGCTGGCTCCCGCCGCGCTTGCCTTGCTGGAAAGTTACGCTTGGCCCGGCAATGTGCGTGAACTCGCCAACACCATCGAACGCGCCGTCATCATTGCTTTAGGTGAAACTATCGCCGCCGCCGATTTGCCGGCGCATTTACGCGACAACGCGCAAAGACAACAACGCGGGCGTCCGCAAACATTAGCCGAAGTCGAAGCCGATTACGTCCGCTCCATTCTCGCGCAAACCAAAGGCAACAAAGCCGAAGCCGCCCGCATTTTAGGCATCAGCCGCAAGAATTTGTACGAGAAACTTGCCCGGTACGAAACGGGTGGTTAGTAGTTGGCCGCCGAAAAACTGACAATTGTTGCTAAACTATGCTTTTCCGTTTCATCTGGGTTGGCAAGACGCGCAACGAACCTCTGCGAGCGTTGGCAGACGACTATTTGGCGCGGCTTAAACGGTTTGTGCGCTGCGAGATAACGGAAGTGCGCGAAAGCCCTGGCGCAGACAGCGCGGAGGAGAGTAAGCGCATCCAAGCTGCTTTGCGGGCGGGCGCGACATTGGTTTTGCTGGAAGTTGCGGGCCGCGAGTGGAGTTCGCATGAATTGGCGCGAGAGGTGGAAAAGTGGCGGAACGAAAGCCACAAAGAAATTGCCTTTATTATCGGCGGGGCCAACGGCGTCAGCGATGAGCTAAAAGCGCAAATAGCGGCGCAATGGTCGCTTTCGCGGCTGACTTTGACACACGAAATGGCGCGCGTCGTGGTGTTGGAACAACTTTATCGCGCTTATACTATCATTCACGGCTTGCCTTATCAGAAATAAATGTAGAAAATAGGCGGCTTTACGTCCGGTGTTTTCAAGTAATGCCGGAACTTTGAGACAAAGGAAGCAACAGAGCGCATGGATGCACAATTATTGTCCACCTATCGCCAACGCTTAACTGAGCGGCGCGATAGTTTAATGGGGCAGGTCGCGGAGATGGAGATGTATAGCCGCGAACGCGATCTGGAAGCCACGCAAGATCCGGCGGATATGGCCGCCAATGCCTACAACAAAGAGCTACTGCTCTCTATGTCCACCAATGACCGCCAGCTTTTACGGATGATTCAGGAAGCTTTGGCGCGGATGGACAAGGACGAATACGGTTTTTGCGTCAGTTGCGAAGAACCGATTCAGGAAAAACGCATCGCCGCCATCCCCTGGGCGCGTTTGTGTTTGCGCTGCCAGGAACTGGCCGAACAGGGCGCGCTGGAAGATGACGAGGAAGACGAATAGGGCGACGTGGCGTTTGGCGGCGCGGTGTCCGGCCCCGCGTTAAGCAAGTGAGGAAAAAATTTGCCGGCTAATAAAAGGTTAGAGTTACGCTTTTAAGCGTGAGTTTGACGCCGGAATACTTTCTCTTATCTGCTTAATATACCTTTTACTGCGGCTTGCGGAATGGACGCAAGCCGCTTTGCTTTGATGGGCAGTCTGGCACAAATCGCGGGCAATGTTTATGACGCGGCCCTGACTCTCTTTTACCCGCAAGAGTGCGCGGTTTGCGGCGGCGCAGTTGAACGCCGCGCCGATGGTGGCGCGTGCGCCGCGTGTTGGCGTGCGACGCGGCTATTTGCTGATACAGAGACGATGTGCGCCAAATGCGGCGGGTTGTGGCCGGTTGCTTTGCCGGAAGAGACGCGCCACAAGGCGCACTGCGGGCGTTGCCGCGACGATAGTTTCACGGCGGCGCGGGCCGTCGGAGTGTACGAAGGCGCGTTACGGGCGGCGGTCTTGCGTCTCAAACGCGAGCCATATCTGCCGCCGCGTTTGGCGCAAACCCTGGCGCAAACGCAGCAACGCGGGGCTTTAGCCGGAGCGACGCGGATAATCCCCGTGCCTTTGCACAAAGAACGCCGGCGCGAACGAGGCTTTAACCAAGCCGCCGTCATTGGCCAGGCGTTGGCAAACCGCACGGGCCTGGCGTTTGACGAATGGAGCCTTGCCCGCACGCGCCACACGGAACGCCACCGCGCCGGCATGGATGCGCGAGGGCGGCGCGATAGTGTCGCCGCTGCTTTTTCGGTGCTGCGCCCGCGTTTGGTCGAAAACCAACGCATTTTGTTAGTGGACGATGTTTTCACCACCGGCGCAACTGTCTCCGCGTGCGCCACAAGTTTGCTGGCGGCGGGTGCGGGCGAGGTTTTTGTGCTGACGCTGGCGCGGGCTTGATTCGCTTAGAGTCTGAACAACTTTCTTATGACGCTGAGTTTATTTGACGAACCGGAACCGGAAGCCTTTGCGCCGGCGCTTGACGCCCATGCGCCTCTGGCGGAACGGATGCGTCCGCGCGCGCTGGAGGAATTTGTCGGGCAGACGCATTTGGTGGGCGAGGGGCGCGTTTTGCGGCGTTTGTGGGAAGGCGGCGTATTGCCTTCGCTTTTGTTATGGGGCGGGCCTGGCACGGGCAAAACGACGCTGGCGCGGCTTTTGGCGGGACAGTCACGGGCGCAATTCGTGGCTTTGTCGGCGGTCTTTGCCGGTGTCAAAGAGGTGCGCGAGGCCGTCGGTGGGGCGCGGACGATGAAGAAAGCGGGCCGCCGCACAGTGCTTTTCATAGACGAAATTCATCGTTTCAACAAATCACAACAAGACGCGCTCTTGCCCGCCGTTGAGGACGGCACGGTCACGCTCATCGGCGCGACAACGGAAAACCCTTCGTTTGAGGTCAACGGCGCATTGCTCTCGCGTTGTCGCGTGTTGACGCTACAACCCCTCACGGAAGAAGATATTAGCGTCATTTTGCGCCGCGCTGTGAACGACGCCGAACGCGGGCTGGCGCACCTTTGTCCGGTAATAGACGATGAAACTTTGGCGCGTCTGGCGCACACGGCGGGCGGCGATGCGCGGGCCGCTTTGTCTATCTTGGAGGCCGCCACGGAAGCCACGCCGACGGATGAAACGGGCACGCGCCGTATCACTTGGGAAACGCTCAACGAGGCGGCGGGCCGCGCCGCGTTTGCCTACGACAAGGGCGGGGAAGAGCATTACAATCTGGCCTCCGCGCTCATCAAATCGTTGCGTAATTCCGACGCCGACGCCGCGCTTTACTGGCTGGCACGCCTCATCGAAGGCGGGGCCGACCCGATGTTTATCGCGCGGCGTTTGTGCATTCTGGCCTCCGAAGACATCGGCCTGGCCGACCCTCACGCGCTGACGCAAGCCGCCGCCGCCGCGCAGGTGACGCATTTGATTGGTTTGCCCGAAGCCCTCTTTCCGTTGGCGCAAGCCGTGATTTACCTGGCCCGCGCACCCAAAAACGACCTCGTAAAACGCGCCTATTTCGCCGCCGCGACGGACGCCGCCGAAACTTCGCGTGAACCCGTGCCACTACATTTACGCAACGCGGCGACGGGCCTGATGAAAGGCTTGGGCTACGGCGCGGGCTATCGCAACGCCCACCAAGACCCCGCCGCCAAAGACGAAATGGACTGCTTGCCGGAATCATTACGCGGGCGGGTTTATTGCGAGCAGGAAGAAAGTCAGTGAAACTCAAAAGCCTAATCATTCTCAGCGCGTTGCTGGCGGCGGGTTGCAGCCGTGTTTCGCCGCCGGCAAACTCCGTCGGGGCTGTTTCGCCAACGCCGATTCCTCAAGAATCCGCCACGCCGGTAACCAATAAACCGGACGTTAAGCCACAACCAATTATTGTTTGCGGTGTGGATTTGCGGCAGCCAATCAATATATTCTTTCAGGAAGGCGAGCCGCAAGACGCGGAGCAGGTGGTTAAACGCTTGAAGAAATCATGTCCTCGCCAAAAGGTTATAAACTCTCTTTTGAGTTTGAGAGAAGCGCACAAAGAGGATTATGGCGTGCAGCTTAACAGCGCGTATTTGTTGGTTCGGCTTAAATATGAGGAAAAGGTTTACCGCAAAGCGATGATAGATTTATTCCGTAGTGAAGCCTATACACGCAATGAGACGCCTGGCCACGACATCTTTGAAATGATTTATGATGTGTATATTGAGGACGATAGTGCCGAGGGAACGACGGATTTGTTTGAATTATGCGGGAAAGCCGACGGTCATAACTCGGAATTGCTGGCTGAAATGCTGGTGAAAAAATTCAATAAAAATCCGCCGCGCTTTCTTCAAGCGTTGGCCTTAAAATCAGCCGAGGTAAAGGAAGAAGTATTTTTTCTGGTGCTTGCCAGTACGAGTAAGGAGAAATTGCAGAAGCGTTTAAGGCGTATCCCGCAATCCTCAGAGGCATACCCCATTATGCTGGAGTTTTTGGAGTTTACCAAGAATAACAAGTACAGTTTGTAAGAGCGAAAGCAAAAGAAGTGAGTAAAACAAAGACACAGAAAGAGTTGGCGTTTATCTACGACCTGGCGATTGCGCCGGATTGGGGCGAACGCTTCGCCGAACTATTGGACGCGCATATCAAATTGCCGGAAAATGGGCGCGTACTTTATGTAGCGGCGGGGACGGGCGCGCACGCGCTGGCCTGGCAACAGCAAGCCGCGCCGGAAGTGGCCTGGTTTTGCGTGGAAGAAGACGCCGAACGGCTGGAACTGGCGCGGGGCAAAGCCTCTGTATTGAAACTAAAGCCGCAGTTTTCCGATGACGAACTGGACAACCTGGACTTCCCCGACGAGCATTTCGCGCTGGTCGCGGGCGATTTGTCGCTGATTCCGGCAGCGCGAGTGCCGGATATTCTGAGCGAACTGGCCCGCGTCACGCAAGAGGGTGGACATATCGCTCTCACACTGGCGACGGCGGGCAGCTTCGGCGAATTTTTCTCGCTTTACTGGGAAGCGTTATTCAACGCGGAGTTGGACGGGAGCGTTATCGAAAAGCTGATTGCCGCACAGCCAACAACCCACGACATCAACGCCTGGGCAATAAAACACGGCCTGAAAAAGTTTGCCACCGAGACGAACAACGAAGAATTTACCTACGAAAGCGGACAAGCCTTTGTCGAATCGCCTTTAGTTGCCGAATTTCTTCTGCCCGCGTGGCTGGCAGAAGCAGATACGCGCACCCACGCCCGCCTGATGAAAGACACCGTGCGCCTGATAGACGACTTCCGCGAGGGCGCGAACTTCATCCTTTCCGTCAAGGCGACAATACTCACGGGCGTTAAGAAGTAATGTCGGGCGAGGCGGTTGCCCATGCTGCGCTTTGCAACCGAGCTATTTTGTTTGCTGCCCTTGAGAATGACGCGCCAATGCGGAAGCCCGCACGGAGTAAGGGCGCATTACTAGCAACGCGCTTACTCCGTGCGGGCTTCCGCAACATACGTCTTTTGCGTCAGGCCGATTTGTTGGCTTGTTGGGCGCGACGGTGGGCTTCGGCGAAGAGTTCTTCATCGCTCAGAGCCGAGGTCGCGCTGCTTGTGGACAACTTTTTCGCGGCGTCCTTTTCGTCTTCGTCAATGCCTTCTTTGAAAGCGCGTTTGCTTTGCCCGATGGCGCGGGCCAGTTGCGGCAATTTGCTGCCGCCGAAAAGCAGCAGTAAAACCGCGACGATAAGAATTAGTTCAGTTGTGCCAATGTTGGGCATATCAAGTTGCTCCCTAAGAATTCGCTTCACACCGTCGGCGCGTGTAAGACGCTAACCGGATGCGGACAGTCTAACTTTTTGCCAGACAGAACGCAACGAAACAGTTGTTTCCTTGTCAAACTTCGTTATTTGACTCGAAAAAGAGGTATTTGCGCCAGGCTTCGTCGGTGCGGCCCAGGTAACGCATGATTTGGCGGTTGACGTGGAGCGAAAACCCGCGTGGGCGGCGCAAGAGCGGCATTCGCGCTTCGGTTGGCGTGCGGTTGCCTTTGTCGTGGTTGCAACGGCGGCAACAGGCGACGAGGTTTTCCCAAGTGGATTCGCCGCCACGCGAACGCGGTAAAACATGGTCAAGCGTCAACTCTGCCGCCGGAAAGAGTTTGTGACAATACTGGCAAGTGTATTGGTCGCGCAGCAGTATGTTTTTGCGCGAGAGGGAACTGCGTTCGTAAGGGATGTGGATGTATTCAACCAGGCGGATGACCGATGGCGCACGCATGGATATACGCGCCGAATGCAGCGTGTGACCGTTATGCTCTTCAACCCGCGCCACGCCTTTGAATATCATCACCACCGCGCGCCGCACGTTGCAAACATTTATCGGCTCAAAGGAAGCATTGAGGACAAGCACTCGCTCAGTCATCAACGCCGGATGTTACGACAATTTTAGGCAAAAAGAAAAAGCAGAAAGCCAAAAATGAATTACGCCGGCGTTAAATTTCCCTCGCGCAACGGTTAGTTTATTTGTTTGAGCGATGAATAACTCCAGATAGATGACTGGTTTTGCGCCGAATTATGTTAAATTAGCGGCGTCCATATCATTTACCGCCATTCCAGCAACCTCGCACGTTGTAACGCAGCGAAAATAATGTGAGGAGAAATTATTATGGTGACAGAACTGGAAAGCCCGCCAATCACGCAGACGGCGGCGGAGCCCAGGCCGGAAGCTCAAGCAAAAACGGCGACGGGGCCTTTGGGTGAAATCGCGCTCTCGTTTTCAGGGGGTGGTTATCGCGCTACGGCGTTTCATTTGGGCGTGTTGGATATGCTCAACGAACTGAAACTGCTGCCGGATATCCGCGCTCTTTCAACTGTTTCGGGCGGCACGTTTACGGGGCTGATGTTTGCCGTGTGGGTGGCCGAAAGCGAGAATCTCGACAACTTTGCTGACGGTTTTCGCGCCAAGTTGGAGACATTTTTACAAGAAACCAACGTCATCAATCTAGCCTTTGCCAATATCGCTCAACAAAAACGCCGGCCCAGCCTGATACGCGCGGCGGCGCAGATTTACGCTTCGGAAGGGATGTTAGGCGAACATAAATTCGCGCTCTTGCTCAACAGCGACAAGCCGCAGCTTGCCGAATTGGCCTTTAACGCTACCGAATTCACCGGCGGCAATTCTTTCCGGTTCGTGAAAAGCCGCAACCCCAAAGCGGTTATCGGCACAAATGATTACCGGCTTGAGAAAGAGGTCGCGGAAAAAATCCGCCTCGCCGACATCGCGGCGGCTTCGTCCTGTTTCCCCGGCGCGTTTGAACCGCTTCGTTACCCGCAGGATTTTCATGATGCCGACAAACTGATAAAGGAAACTAAAGCGCAGCGGATAATAAAGGCGCAAGCCTGGCGAGACAATAGGACGGAAAGTTTGACCAAAGCGGAGGAGTGGCTAAAAACTGCGCCACCCGAACAAACCGCCGCAGCCGAGGCCCAGGTCGTCGCCGCTAAAGAGCAATTAGCGCAAGCGGAAACCAATCTGGCAGAGGCTCGCAAGCTCCACAAGGTGCAAGAGATAGACCTGATGGATGGCGGGATTTACGACAACCAGGGCTTTTACAGCATCAACCTGATTTACTCCCGTGAGAATGCGCCGCCGCCGGGCCTTTACATAATGTCCGACACCAGCCCGCGCACGAGGCATATCTTTCAGTTCCCGAAAGCGCAGCCCAAAAGCTGGTTCCGCATTACCCTGGACAAATTGGTTCCACTCTATTGGCTTTTATGCTTGGGTTCCATCATCATTGCGGCCACTTCGCTCTATAATTGGTACAACTCTTATGCAGTGCCACGAAATGCGGGCTGGCATCTCGACCCGTTTGTCCTATATGGGTTGCCGTTTCTCGTCGCGGTGGTTGTTTTGGGGCTTTTATGGAAAGTCCGCGGCTTGTTCAAAGACTTACTGGAAAAAGCCCAAGCCGAGGCGGAAGTTGATTTGTGGCCGTATATTAAAAATCTCAGCCAGACGGAGTTGGTTGATTTAGGGATGTCACGCGCCAGTTCCACGTTGAAACTGACTTCAACTATTTTTATGAAGCGGATACGCGGTATGGTGCAAAAAGAAGTGGTGGACTTTAAGCCGCTCAAAGGCCATTACCAGTTCGCGCTTATCTATCATTTGGCAGAAATCGGAGTGAAACCGCCAGACAGTTTGCCGGAATGGTTACGCCCCAATCTCAGACTGCAAAAGTTGTCGAAAGCCGCCGAAGACGTGGCGACCAAACTCTGGTTTACCGAAAAAGAAGTGATGCAAATGAAGGATGTCATCGAATGCGGCAGGGCGACGCTGTGCTTCAATCTGCTGCGCTATCTATTAGCGAAACATACCGAAACCGATTTGCTAAATACAGCGTTCGCATCGGTTTACGCCGACGCCAAAGCAGCCTGGATGAAGCTGAATGTTTGACAAATCAGTACCCGGAGCGGTAGCGATGGGGCCAGACTGCGCCAACCGGCGCGGTTATCAGATAACCCGTCGCTACCGCTTCCGGTACTGACTTCGAGGGCAGACTTATCGCATCGCCAATACTTTGATAACGACATTAACAAATAGTATCTGGCCGGAACAGAACTTTGCCACAGAGGACACAGAGTTCACCGAGAGAACAAAAAACGCAATCAGTTACTCTCTGTGTTCTCGGTGAACTCTGTGGCTAATTCTTTTGCCAAATTACGCTGTTTCAATGTCGTTATCAAACTTTGTGGAACTTTTCCGCGCCAAACACGGAATAGACTATGACCGACGCCGCGACGACGCCATGAGAAACAAAGCACATCTCAGCGACGAGGAGCTGTTGACGCGGATGCGCGCCGGCGACGAGGAATCGTTGTCTGTGCTGTACCGGCGGCGGCAAAGCGCGGTTTACCGTTTTGCTTGGCAGATGAGCGGTTCGGAGCAAGTGGCGGAGGACGTGACGCAGGAAGTTTTTCTCGCGCTGCTTAACGGCGCAAGCGCGTTTGACGAGCGCAAAGGCTCTTTGGTCAATTACTTATATGGCGCGGCGCGGTTTCAGGTGTTGAAGCGTTGGGAGCGCGAACGCTGGTTTGCGCCTTTGAGCGACGACGCGGACAGCGAAGACGGTTGGGTCACAGAAACGCCTGACGCCAACGCCGACATCTTTGCCGATGTAGCGCGGCGCGAAGTGGTTGAAAAAGTGCGCGAGGCCGTTTTGACGCTGCCGGCGCATTACCGCGAAGTCGTTATTTTGTGCGATTTGCACGAATTGGATTACGCCGTAGCCGCGCAGGTTATCGGTTGCGCCATCGGCACAGTGCGTTCGCGGCTGCATCGGGCGCGGGGTTTGCTGGCGGGGAAGTTACGCTCCTTAGCGCCTGTTAGAGAGGAAAGTATCGCGCCGTCGAGAGCGGCGGAGGCTTGGGCATGAACTGTCAGGAATTTGCACCTATTTTGTTGGACGTGGCGCGGAACCGCTTGCTGGAAGCAACGGCGCGGCGCGACGGGTTAGCGCACGCCGGAGCTTGCGGCGCGTGCGCGGCGCGGTTGGAGCAAGAACGCTCTTTGACACGCGGGCTGCAAGCCTTTGCCGAATCTGCGCGGACTGAACAAAATGCGCCGGCGCGGGTCGAAGTCAATTTACTGGCGGCTTTGCGGGCGCGGCAGACGCAGCCAACCGTTACGCAAGTTGCGGCGCGTCAAATTGCTTGGGGCCGTTGGGCGGCGGTTGCGGCGGCAATCGCGTTGGCGTTGCTTCCTTTTACCTGGTGGCGCAATAGTACAAATGAAGCCGCCTGGCTTACCTCAAACGCGCCAAATGTAACAAACACCGCGCAAGGTTGGGAGTTGCCGGAGCCGGTTACAACTAAACCCAAAGTGTTGCCCAACATTCCGGCACAGCCGCTTGCTTATCGCCCAAAGCTAATGCCGGTAGCGTTTAGGCCAAGAGCGCAGAAGGCTAAGAGGGCGCGTAACGATGAGAGTTTTACCGCCCACAATCGGGAAATCGCCACCGAATATTTCCCCTTGGGCGATGCCGTCGCGGTTGCGCCCGACGAAGAATTCCAGGTAGTGCGCGTCAAATTACCGCGCTCGGCGATGGCCTCGTTTGGTTTGCCGGTTAATGCCGCGCAAGCTAATGAGCGCGTCACCGCCGATGTCATAATCGGGGCGGACGGCATTGCCCGCGCCGTGCGCTTTGTGCGCTAAACTAACGCAGTATTTGTTTTTAGGAGAATAAACTATGTACCAAAGAAAACTTTGGCTAACCTGCGCGTTAGCCGGAACGATACTCGGCGGCGGTCTGACCGTTGCCGCGCAACAAGGCGCGGCGAGCGGTGAAACCAAACCCCGCGTAACCGAACAGGAAATGATGGTTTGGAGCACCGGCGATGTGGCGACAGCTTTCGGCACCGACACCTTCGCCTTTGTTTCCGGTCAGGGTGGAATGATGAGCGGCAAAACCGTGAAGGGCGCACCCTATTCCGCGGAAGGCGTCACGGAATCAACCCAGACGCTGGCCGATGGCAACCGCATCGTCAAACGCAATTCAACTTTGCTGTACCGCGATAGCGAAGGCCGCACGCGACGCGAAACTTCGCTGAATGCGCTCGGCCCCTGGGCCAGCCAGGAAGAACCGGCGCGGATGATAACCATTTTTGACCCTGTCTCCGGCGTCACCTACACGCTCAACCCGCGTGACCGCACCGTCACCAAATTTAGTTTCGTCACCAGTACGGGCGGGGGTGGCATAGTGAATATCAGCGGAATTAGCAGCTCAAGCGGCAGCAATACCTTGCAAGTCTTTCCCGCCCGCGAGGGGCAGGTTTTTAGCGGCACCAGGGTTGCCGGAGCAGTCATCGAAAGCCGTATCATTACCGGCGACGGGATTGCTACCACTTCGCCCGCTAACAGTAACCGCCCGAAAATTGAACATCGCCGCGAAGACCTCGGGACACAGACCGTCGAGGGCGTCAACGCCAAAGGCACGCGCCACACGACAATCTACCCCGCCGGTTTCTTGGGCAATGAACGCCCTCTCGAAGTGGTGGACGAAAAATGGTACTCCGAAGAATTGCAAACGACGGTGCTGACCAAACACACCGACCCGCGCTCCGGCGAATCCACTTACCGTTTGACCAACATCAACCGCAGCAATCCTGACCGCTCACTCTTTGAACCGCCGTCAGATTATAAAGTGTTGGAACCGAAAGTTCGGGCCACCAGTTTCCCGCGGAAACCAGCCGCGCCCGCGCCGCCGCCGGCTGCGCCTAAACCGCCGCAACAGTAGTAAAAAAGCGCGAATCTGAGAAAACAAAAAAGCGTTCGGCTGGTAAGGCCAAACGCTTTTTTGTTGATGCGCGACGCGAAGAAGCGTTCTGAGTTCAAACTTTAGTTTGCCCTCGCAGAATGCGCAAACTAAAGTTTGAACTCAGAACCTAATGCACAATTAAGGTTTCTCCGGGCAAGGTTTGATGGTGCCGTCCTTGCTTTTATCGTCTTTGGGGGCGAGTGTGAACGCGGGTTGGCTTGACGTTGTGTGCGCGGAGGAAAACGATGGTTTGGTTTTAGTGACGGGTAGCACGACGGGCTTGGCCGGCGGCGCGCTCAACCTTTCGGCGATAAATTTATCGGCTTCGGCTTCGATGAGTTCGCCGTTGACGATGGCTGCGTTGGCGGCCAGGATGTCGCCCTCGGCAGGGAATTTGGCGGGTTCGAGAAAGATGTGCCAGGGCGAACCCCAATTGCGCCCGTCGCCCGTCAGTTTGCGGTAGCCGAAATGCGCGGTGACGGCGCGGTCGGCGCGGGTTTCCGATTCCGTCACCACCGGATACGGCGGCCCGTCGGGGCCAAAGTAAGCGCGCACTTCATCCAGCGAACCGTATTCGCTCACCGCCACGACGCCCAACCCTTGCGCCTTATATTTCTCATAGAGCTTGGCGACGACGGGCGCGTTGAATTTCCAATTCTCGCACCAAGGGGCGAAATAGACCACCATGACCAACTTCTTATCCTGCGACCATGACCGCAGATTGACTAACTTACGGTCAGCCAAACCCGGCAGCGTCCAGTTTTTATAGTTGACCGCCTTTTCCTGCACAGGCGCGTATTCATGCTGGGCATAGACGGGCGCAACCAAAAGCCCCGCCAATAAAATCACGATAATGAAAGATAATTTAAGCATAATAAACTCCCTCTGGCGGCATTCCTCTTAAACGCTTATCGGCTGACAGTCAAGCCTTCGCTTTCTCTCGGCTCTGGCGTTTTCTTCAATCCAGACAATAGCGGTCACACCTTCCAGGCCCGGGTTGACCCAGATGACGGCTTTTATCGCCTTTACTTCTGATGCGGCGCGGCAAAAATGTGTACGCACTTTTTCATCCAGCGAAATCACCCGTTTGTCGGTTGCCAAAGCCGCTTCAAGCAAGTGAAAGTCCTTCGCCATTGCCCTTTGAATCGCTTGCGCTTCTGTTTCATCGGCAAGGCCGGCGACTGCCACCCTCGTAATTTCGCGCCGCAACCTCGAAGTTTCCGGCACGTCACCCAAAAGCAAACGCCGCTTGGAGCGCATTGCCACTAGCCAGGTACGCGCAAAGGTTGAAGCGTGATTATTCCACTCCTCACGCAAGGGCGGCGGCATAACCGCTGTATAGCCTTTGCTTTGCGTTACCAACAAGAAATCGCGGCAATGCTTTGACAAAGGGAAAACGGCCCCTTGCGGCCCGGCGGCCCTGGCAATGGAAGCGTCTATGACCAGGCGAGGCAAAGACAAATCAGTGAACCCCCATCTGCGCTTTTTCCGAAGCGTCCAAGAAACGGCTCTGCGCCCTTAGCTCCACATCGGCGAAATCCATCGGCCAATCTTCGGTAAACGCGCCCGTCTTGTCAATATCCGTACTACTGATGCGCGTCTCACCGTCCGCCAGCATCTCGAACCAGTGTAGTTTGACCAAATGCCGGCTTAGATAGTTTTCTGCAATAAGCGTCTGGATGCCTAAAATGAACAATGCGCTGTGAGTTTCAACAACAACACGAACACCGCGATTAGCTGCGCTTGCTAAAACTTGCGCCAGCGCAGTTTGTGCGCGTGGATGCAGGTGTAATTCGGGTTGTTCGATATAAACCAGACGCCCTTCTTCGGCTTTATGTAAGGCGACCAGGGCCGGTAGAATCTGCGGCACTCCCAACCCGACATCCGCAATATTTACCAAATCCTCATCGCTTCGGGCGAGTCTTTGCGGCAATCGGCTGACGTTAAGCTCAATGCTTACATCATCCATCCGTCGGGCCTCAAGTTGCCACGCAAGATTCAAGTGAGCCAAGTCACTGACTAGACGATTTAACGCCTCTTGGTCGTTGCGTTGCCAATCCTCGACAACGCTGGCAACATAGTTATCAAACGTACCCTCAAAATTGTGCTTGACTGCGGCTGTCTTGTAAAACCGGGCGGCATTATCTCTCAGTCCGGGAACGTGGATAATTTCCCGTATCAAGCGTTCAAATGAATCGTGGAAAGAAAGCTGAGTTCCTTTTTCACCTTCCTTACTTTTCCTTGAAGCTACGAGGAAACAGCGACTGCGGCTTACTTGCCATTCAGATTCCGGGAAAAGTTTCTTCCAAATATCAGGAAGCCCGGACTCTATTACTTCACTAGAAGTCATGCCTTCAGAGAGCGTGTGTTTTTCCCAGTATTGAGTGTTAAAGTGCTCTCCGTGACGCATTTGGTAAAGTTCTAGTCCATTCGGGGTTGCTTTTTTGAAGAAAGAGGCAATCGCACGTCCATCTCTAGGGTAGCCTTCAGGGTATTGCAACTCTTCTAATTCAAGACCCACCAAGAATTCATAGGAAACCAAGTTGTCTTCCTTACGCGAGAAAAGTTGACCGGATGAAGTAAAATTAGTATGCCCTCCGTTAATGAGTAGTGGGCCTGGGTCGTAGGTTGCTTCAAGGGTTTGTTTGAGCAACAAAAGCGGTTGCATCATGCTGGATTTGCCGGAACTGTTGGCCCCGGCCAGAATCGTCAGGGGGCGGATTTCGATGGACTGCTCGCGGGCGATGGATTTGAAACCCCCGACGGTGATTTTAGTGATGCCTTCCGGTTGCGCCATGTTGTCTGAATCCTTTTCCTAAGCCGTCAAACCGCGTGCAAGTATATCCCCGTCAACGCGGAAAGGCACGCCAACGCGGGAAATTAGCCGTCATTTCTCGGCCAGCAGTTTCTCTATTTGTTCGGCCAACTCTTTGGCGGCGGCGGGGCCGGTGCCGACTTGGGTAAAACGTATGCGCCCGGCGCGGTCAAGCAGTACCGCCATCGGGAGATTGGTGACGTAATAGGCGCGGTGCGTGTTTTCGTTATCCGCGACGGCCAGGCCGTAGGGCAAACGGTGGCGGGACTTGAAGGTTTTGACAAACTCCAATTCGGCTTCAGGCGTGAGTTCCGCGCCGTCGCCTTCGCCGTAGTAATGCGTCACTCCGATAATGGTCAGCCCTTGCGTTTCATACTTTTTGTGCCATTCCGTAAGATGCGGGAACGCCGCGATGCACGGGCCGCACCAAGTTGCCCAAAAGTCTAATAACACCACGCGGCCCTGTAAATCTTTCAGTGTGGCCGGTTCGCGGCCCAGCCAGGCGGCGATTTCCAGTTCCGGCGCGGGCTCGTCTTGCAAACGCGCCTGAAATATCTTGCGTTTTAGCTGTTTGAGCGCGACGGTTTGCGTTTGCGGTTGCGTAAAGCGTTTGGGCAGCGCGTTTAAGGTTTCCTCTAAATACTTGACGGCTTCCGGTTTACGATTTGTTTCGAGCAGATAATCGGCCAGTCGGGAAGCGGCTTCAACGTAATACAAAGCCTGGTATTGGTCAAAGGCGCGTTGGCGTAAACCCAGAAAAGTCTTGACGGCTTCGTCGGGCAGTTTGAGCGCGGCTTGCGTCTGCGCTATGAGAAAACCAGA
>JAYVJN010000600.1:0-3295 GCA_043769325.1 Acidobacteriota bacterium | reverse complement strand
CAATTGGCGCAAGGGCAGACCGATGGTTTCTTAGGCACGGGTGTCCAGGCCGGCGCTGGTAACCGTTGGGGCGATTACAGTTCTATGAATGTTGACCCGGCGGATGATTGTTCATTTTGGTACACCCAGGAATACCGTTTGGCGGCCAACAACAGCACTACTAATCCAGCCCCTTTCTTTTGGAGTACCCGCGTCATAGGCGGCATTAAGTTTCCGTCCTGCACGCCGCCGGCGCGCGGTTCAGTCACCGGCACAATAACCAGTTGCTCTACCGGTTTGCCTCTTAGCGGCGCAACCGTGAACGCTACCGGAGGCTTTTTCCGCAGCACCGCCGCCAACGGGACTTACACTGTGATCAATGTTCCGGTGGGCACGTATTCGGTAACAGCCGCGAAAGCCGGCGGCTTTGGCGCGGCGACCAACAGTAGCGTGATTGTCGCCAACGGCGGCGCTACAACGGTCAATCTTTGTCTCAACGAGATACCTTTACTTGGCGCGGCGACAACCGCTGTGGTCAGTGAGAGTTGTCCTCCCGCCAATGGCGCGGTTGACCCGGGTGAAACCGTTACCCTGGCCTTTACGGTGCAAAATAACGGCCTGGCCGGAACAACGGCTTTGACCGGAGCGTTAGCCAATACGGGCGGCGTAACCAACGCCGGAGCCGCGCAAAATTACGGCAATGTGCCACAGAACGGAGGCAGCGCAACCCGCAACTTTACCTTTACGGCCTCCAATAGTATGGCTTGCGGCTCTACCATCAGCGCCACGATAGCTCTGACCGACGGCGCAACAAACTACGGTTCTATTGTTTATAAAATCCCGATGGGCACGGTGAGCGCGAGTTCTCCGACCTTCACCTATAACGGCCCGGCGGTGGCTATTCCCGATAACCTTCCGGCGGGAGTCAATATTCCTCTCACCGTCAGCGGGCTAAACAATGGCATCGCGGACATAGATTTTCGCATTAACGGTACGGCTTCGAGTTTCGACCCGCTTTCAACCGGGGTTGGGTTGAATCATGCCGCTATCGGTAATTTGCAATTTAAACTAACCTCGCCCGCAGGGATAACCACCACCATCATGGAACGCGGCGGCGGCGATGCCACCTGCACAGCCAATAACTTGCATCAAATGGTGTTGGACGACGAAGCTGCGCTTGGTTTGCAGTGTCCGGCCGGCGATACCAATGGCGGCCCCCTCTCCGGCGTGTTCAAACCGCGCAATATCTTAGCGGCTAACCCGCTGGCAACTTTTGACGGGGAAGTCGCCAACGGCGTCTGGATGCTAAATGTTTCAGATTTGGCGGCGGGCAACACGGGGAGTTTAAGGAGTTTTTCGCTTATTATCACGCCCCGCGTTTGTTGCGGACAGACCCCGCTCAGTACCGTTCAGTTTGCTTCTCCTAATCTGAACGTGAACGAAGGAAACGCCTCTGCCACCTTCAACGTGAACAGAGTCGGCGATGCCAGCGCGCCCGCCAGCGTGGAATTTGCCACCACAAACGATACGGCAATGGTTTCTTGTAGCGCACAGAATGGTTTGGCCTCTTCGCGTTGTGACTTTACGGCTGCCGGCGGGGTATTAAACTTCGCGGCAGGGGAAACCACAAAAGCTGTCACGATACTTCTGGCAGATGATTTGTATGTTGAAAACAACGAGACGATAAATCTCAACCTCATCAGTTCAAGCGGGACGGCACTAGGCCCTCAGTCCGCCGCAACTGTTACCATCAATGATAACGACGGCGTAGCGGGGACTGATACAGTCTTTGCGGCCCGTCTGGAAGGAACGCAGGAAGCTCCCGCAAACGCTTCTACCGCCACTGGAACGGGTTCCGTTACGCTGAATGAGGCTGAGACGCAAATTACTGTCAATATGAGCTTTAGCGGCCTCGGTAGCGCGCAGACGGCGGCGCATATTCACTCCACCGCGCCCGTCGGCGTTAACGCTCCCGTACTTTTTAACCTCGGCACGGGCCAAATCAGCGGCGCGACCTTTGATGTTACCCCGCAACAGGTAGTTCAACTGCGGGCCGGTTTGATGTATTTCAATGTTCACACCGCCAACTTCCCCGGCGGCGAAATTCGCGGGCAAATCGTTTCCCAACCCATGGAGAACGCCCGTTTCTTTGTTCGTCAGCAGTATGCAGATTTCCTCGCGCGGACACCCGACCAGAGCGGCTTCGATTTCTGGACGGGCCAAATAACAACTGTCTGCGGCTCAAACCTAAACTGCATCAGGCAGCGGCGGGTTGATGTTTCCAACGCTTTCTTCTTTGAGTTGGAGTTTCAGCAGACGGGCGCGTTTGTCTATCGTCTCTATCGCGCCGCTTACGGCAATACGCAGCCATTCCCGAATCCTCAATCTCCCATGTTGCCAAGCAATGCCGTATTCGTAGCCGACCGCGCCCGCGTAGTGGGGGGCGCAAGTCTGCCGGCGGCGCAGTTAGCGTTAGCCAACGCCTTTGTCAACCGGCCTGAATTTACAGCCCTTTACCCTGCCAGCCAAACGGCGGCGCAGTTTGTGGACGCCCTGTTGGGCAGCATACAAGCGGCTTCAGGCGCGAACCTCGCTTCCCAACGCGACGCGCTCATCAGTCTCTTTGGCACAGGCGGGCGTGGAGCGGTCTTGTATCGTTTGGCCGATGATAATACGGCCAACCCCATCAATAACCGTCCGTTCATTGACGCCGAATACAACCGTGCGTTCGTTCTCACGCAATATTTCGGTTACTTGCGGCGTGACGCGGATTTGGCGGGCTTCAACTTTTGGTTGAATATCGTTAGCCGGTTCCCGCTTCGCAGCCCAACCGGACAAAACGCGATGGTCTGCGCCTTTATCACCTCGACTGAGTACCAACAGCGGTTCAGTGTCGCCGCCCCACGAAGCAATAGCGAGTGTCCTGCGGTGCCATAACAGTCCGACAAAGTATCGGTAAAGTAACACCAGGAAAAACAGTTGCGACGTTTAGCGGCCCGTTAAGCGTCGCAACTGTTTTTCCTGGTGTTGTCAAATAGAGCTTAGTAACAGAGCAAAAATAAAGTGACCCACAATGCGGAAGTACGCACTTTATATTTAAGTACCTGAGCATAAGTTTTGCGGCACAATGCGGAAGCCCGCACGAAATAAGGGCGCGGTTGCGGCACAATGCGGAAGCCCGCACTTAGTCAAGGGCGCGGTGGTAGGCTGGACAGACGCCGGGTGTAATCAAAAGTGAAGCGGCTCTGCCGCCGGCTGTGCGGCGACGGCTATGCCTCGCCGGAAACCACGCTCTCTCAATAATTTGGGGCTACGC
>JAYVJN010000599.1:0-28341 GCA_043769325.1 Acidobacteriota bacterium | reverse complement strand
ATTATTAATTATTCCCAAGTTTTCGGTTAATTTTCCAAGTCTTTTGCTTTCAATAATTCTATTTTTCGATTTCGCTCAAAATTGGCGAAGGTATTGCTTTTGAGGAAGGTATTGATTTATATGAAGGCGAAAAAGAAGAATAAAATCATCACGTCTCTTTGAATCTCCTCGTTTTTTGCCTGGCGCGCCATCTTTACAGTTATGGCGTCTTCACTCCATACTGTTTCCATGACTGCAACGACATCAACAGCTCAAGGCATTGCTTTCAACTTTGAAAATTCCTACGCGCGTTTGCCGGAAGTGTTTTTCCGCCGCGTTGCGCCGCAGCCCTTGCGCGGGGCTTTTTTGGCGAGCGTCAACGCGGATGCGTTGGCGTTGTTGGATTTACCGCCCGAAGCCGCGAACGCGCCGGAGTTCCTGGAGTTTTTTAGCGGCGCGAAGTTATTAGCCGGCGCGGAACCTATCGCGGCGGCTTACGCGGGGCATCAGTTTGGCGTTTATGTGCCGCAGTTAGGCGACGGGCGGGCGATTCTGTTGGGCGAAGCGGTTAATCAAAGCGGCGGGCGTTGGGATTTACAACTCAAAGGCGCGGGGCTGACACCTTTTTCGCGCATGGGCGATGGCCGCGCAGTTTTGCGTTCGTGCATCCGCGAATACCTGTGCAGCGAGGCTATGCACGGACTTGGCATCCCCACAACCCGCGCTTTGTGTCTCATCGGCAGTGATGAGCCGGTGCGCCGCGAGACTAGCGAAAAAGGCGCGGCAATGGTGCGTATGTCGCCTAGCCATGTCCGTTTTGGCTCATTTGAGTATTTCTATTATCGCAACCAACCCGAACAGGTGCGTCAACTTGCCGATTACACGATTGCGCTCCACTTCCCCGATTTATTAGAAACCCCACAACCCTACGCCGCGTTTTTCCAAGAGGTTGTCACCCGCACGGCGCGGCTCATGGCGCAATGGCAGGCCGTCGGGTTCGCGCATGGCGTGATGAACACGGATAATATGTCCCTCCTCGGCCTGACGCTTGATTACGGGCCTTTCGGTTTTCTTGATGAATACGACGCGGGCTATATCTGTAATCATTCCGACCACACGGGCCGTTACGCTTTTGGCGGGCAGCCGCAGATTGGTTTCTGGAACCTGGCGTGTCTGGCGCAAGCGCTCTCGCCCGTCGTGCCGGAAAGCGCGGCGATTGACGGCCTGAATTCCTACCAGGCTACTCTTTCGCAGCATTATTTGGCGTTGATGTGCGCCAAATTAGGGTTGTCTGAAGTTCGCGCCGCAGATTTCGACCTCATCGTGCCGCTGCTCGAAACGCTGCAAACCAATCGTGTAGATTACACCAGGTTCTTCCGCGCTCTGTGTCGTTTTGAGGTCAACCACAATGACGAACTGCGAGATATGTTTATCAACTCATCGGACTTTGACGCTTGGGCCGCGTTGTATCAGAAAAGATTAGAGGCGGGCGACGACGACGCGGAACGGCAAACACGAATGCAGCGCGTCAACCCCAAATACATCTTACGCAATTATCTGGCGCAAAACGCCATCACCCGCGCCGAAGCCGGCGATTACGAGGAAATCGAACGCCTACTGAAATTGCTGCGTCACCCTTTTGCAGAACAACCTGAACAAGAAGTTTACGCCGCTTTGCCGCCCGCTTGGAGCAAACATTTAGAGATAAGTTGTTCTTCGTAATACACTGTAAGTAACAGACCAAAAAATAATGCAACCCACAATGCAGAAGCCCGCACGAAGTAAGGGCGTACGGGCACACTTACTTCGTGCGTGTTTCCGCATTGGTTCGCTATTGCCTGGTTTCTATAGTATTCAAGAAAAAGAATTACAATAATTTTCCTAGATGACACGGATTAACTCATTATCTGTGTAATTTGTGGAACCCGTGGTGAAAATTCTTTTTCTTGAAAGAAATAGATGGAAAGCGTCCCAGGCCACATGGCGAGCTAAGTTTCGCACTCCGGCAGCGCGAGTGCCAGAATTTTACTAAAAAAAGTTAAAATTTATCGTAACACCACTTGACAAAGACAGTTAGAAAGAATTATGTTTAACTTACTTGGTACACTTTTTAGCGGTAGTACCTGGCTCTTTCCAACAATACTAGGAAAACGGCAAGGCGTAGAAGCTAATACTCGCTTCTCTACAAGCCGCCGCGACATTACACTAAGTCGCACAACCACAAAAAAGCGCAGAAGCTTTTCCGCGCACGTTACGCCCCGAAGGGCTTAAAGTCCTTCGGGGCGCGTCGTTTTTACCGCACATAAATCGGATTACTAATTATCCAGGGCAGCCCGCCCGCCGCGCCAGGCAACTGCGGCAAATAACATTCCACCCGATAGACGCCTTTTTCCCGCACCGTAAATTCTTGTTGCGAAATGGCCGGTTCATCCTGAACGGCTTGCCCGTCCTTATACAAAATCACCCGCGCCGAAACAGGCAACGCCACCCGCAAGCGAACACCCTCGCGCCAAGTAATTTCGTCACCCATCAGCTTCTGTTCCGCGCCGTTGTGCGCCGTAAAGCGAAAGCCGGAAGTCTCGCCCAAGACATCAAAACCCGTAAAACAATGGCCTTGCCGCAATGCTGAGAGTAAACTCTCCGTTGTTAAAGGTTGCCCCGCCGGTAGCAAGACGTGAGTGCGAAAGAGACGAAAACTGCGCTCATATGGGTCAAGTTGCAGATAGACAAAGCGATGTCCACTCGCATCCGCGAGACCAAAACCAATATTCTGGTGCGCGTCGTTGCCGGCCACAGCGACAATGCGACGTTGCCGCGTCGCTACGTCCCAGCGTTGCAAATTGGCCTCGGGCCGGGCGTAAAATCTGGTAAAGAGTAATTCAGGATAACCGGCCCACAGCGCGTCGAAAAAGAGTGTTACCGGATTGGCTTGGCGGGCGTTGGTATAAAGGTTATAAATTTCCAGGCCGTCGTAACCGCCCGCGTCTAAGTGTTGCCATTCTTCGGGATAAGCCGCTATTGAAAAGGCTTCCCGCGCGTTTGTCTGGCGTAAGGCTTCCGCGGTTGCCAACGTGTCTGCCGTCAAGGCGGATTCGTGGCCCGGCAAGGCGAGGAAGCGTTCGCGCTCACTCGTCACGACCTCGTTGCCATTAACGAACAGCACGCCGCCCTGTACTCCGCGCAAGGTAAAATCCACCGTATTGACCTCACGCGAGGGGTGTTCGGTCATTATTACGAAAGCTAAACCGTTGGCTTGCGCGGCTTTAGCGATGTCCGTTAGTTTGCCGTCGCTGTGCCCGCCGAGGTTTGAGTGAACGTGCAGTACGCCCCAATAATCTTTGTAAACGGATTCATCCGGCGCAACACGTCCTGCGTTTACTCGCTCAATCGCCGCGTGTAGCCGCGACAATTGCCAACGCCGGTAAATAAAGGGAATCTGCGTCAGCACCGCCAACAACAGCAAGGCCAGCGCAATCTTTTTCCATTTTTGCCGGATAAACGCAATCATACCGGAATGTGCAGATGCTGGGCAAAATATGACACAATTTCACCTTTTAAGCTCGGCGCAATATGTTCTGCCCATTGGCCCAAGCGCACAAGAAAGCCTTGCAAATCGGACTCAACTTGCTTGAGCAGTTGCGTCAATTCTTCATAACTAAAGGCGATTGCTGTACTTGGCGCGCTATCTGAATCCGGCCAGATTTTCACTTGGCCCTCAACGTATTCAACCCAGGGGCTCGGGTCATGGCCTGTCCAGATAGCGCAGTGTTCCGGCGACACTAGCAGCCAATCGCGCCAATTTTCCAACCCGCAACAGCAACCCGGCAGAACTTTAACTTGACCGCTTTCCGAGAAACGTAACCCGCCAGGTAACACAAAGCCGTCCAGATCAAGAAAGGAGCGTAATGTATCTTCTGTGTTAGAGCGAAATTCCAGACTATTATATGAGCAGGCAAGTTGTACTATCGCGCCAACTTTTTCGTTATTTAGAGCTTGATTCAAGCTCATATAGCCGGATATGGCTATATATGGCCAGGGCGTATCGTCCTCGTTTGACCAACTTTCTACGACAGCTTCAATTGTCTTAAAGCTCATTAACTTCTTTCATGGCTTGCAGATATGTTACCCAGTAATATCCTCAATTTCTGCCACCGGATAGCTGGGGCGATTGACAAAATTTGGACTATTGATAAATTCCAAGAAAACCGATGTGTTTCCTGTGGGCGTTACCGATTCGTTTTCAACTGACTCAACTTCTTCCAAAACAATCAGCAACGCGCGACGGGTTTTACTTATCTCCATTTTCTCTAACAACCTGACATTCCCGCCTACATCAACTTCCTCTTCAATGGTTTGCCACATAATTGTTGCGCTCCTTTCGCGCTGGCACGAGTATAACCCGCTCTACTCCGGTTCGTCTAAGAAATCTACGGAGGCGACGTGTTCGCTGATTTCCTTGCCCAGGGTGACGACGATTTGATGCGCGGGATGCGCGGTATATACTTCCAGCGCGGCCTCGTCCTTAAACGTCGAAGTCAGGCCCGTGTGATAGGAACGCGGCAGTTTCAACACATCATAACCGACGTTAAAGCCGATGATTTCCGGTATCTGCGCCGGCAACGCCCGCAACGCCGCCAAATGTTCGTCGCGCTTTTCTTGCGCTACGTCGGCGCGGTATTTCCAGATAACAATATGAGTTAGCATAATTTTTCGTCCTCTTTCGCTTGCTTCAGCTTTGCGTTGCAACGAACCAAAACGGGGAAAAGCGAGGAATTTATTCATCCCTCAGCCCTTTTCTAAGGTGTGATGTAAACCCGCGCCGCGTTACTTTGCACGCCGCGCAGAGTGATTCTCACCAGCACATTATCGCCCGCGCCAAGCGTGGCTGGCAAACGCGCCGTGATTTGCGTAAAACCCGGCAAATCAGGGACGGCGCGCACATCTTCGATAACCAAGGCATAGTCGTTGTTTTGCGCGTCAGTGGCTTTGGCCGTCAGCAAAGAGGCATCGGCGGCGGTTATGTTATTGGAGAATAGAATAATACGGGCGCGCGTATCGGTGCTGAGGTTATTGGAATCCGTGAGCGGAAAGGGATCGCGCCGGAAAGAAACCGACGCCAACGCGATGGCGCGGTCAGAGCCGGTTTCGGTAACTAACACCGGGCCGGGCGTGGGCGTGGGCGCGCCGCAGGTATTACGCAAGAGCGAAACCGTATTGGTATCGGCGTTGGCGACGATAAAATCAAGGTTGCCATCGCCATCGAAATCGGCGGCGGCAATGCCGCTTGGCGATGCGCCGGCGAGGAAATTGATTGCCGCCTGAAAAGTGCCGTTGCCGTTACCCAAGAGCAGCGAGACATCGTTGGTGTCGCCATTGGCAACCGCGATGTCGGTTTTGTTGTCGCCGTTGAAATCGCCGGTTGCCAACGCGCTCGGACTTTCGCCCACATTGTAATTCACCGGGTCGGCAAAGCCGCCGCCCGGCCCGCCGCCGGTGTTGCGGAGAAAAACCGAAATATCGAACGAACCCGTGTTGGCGGTGACAATATCGGCGCGCCCGTCGCCGTTAAAATCGGCAGTGGCGGCGTCGCTGGGGGCCGTGCCGGTGAATAATTCAGGGCCAGGAAAGAAGCCGGGGCCGACCGCAAGATGCAGCGAGACGCTTTCCGCGACAAAATTGACAATGCCCACGTCGCTCCGCGAGTCGCCGTTAAAATCTGCCACTACAACATTAAGCGGGGTGAAGCCGGCAGCTACGTTGCGCGGCGCGGCGAAAGTGCCGTTGCCGTTGCCGGTCAGCAAGGTGAAATTGTCGGTGTCGGCGTTGGCGGTCACGATGTCGCGGCGGCCATCGGCGTTGAGGTCGCCCACCGCGATACCGCTCGGATTGGCCCCGACAAAAAGCGTCAGCGCATTGCCAAATGCGCCCGCGCCATTGCCCAAAAAGACCGAAACCGTGTCCGAACCCGAATTGGCGGAGGCGATGTCAGCCCGGCTGTCATTATTGAAATCCGCGACCACCAACGCGCCCGGATTGTTGCCTGTGTTGAGCGTCGCGCCCAATGTGAAACTCCCCGCGCCGTTGCCCAACAGCACGGAAACGGTGTGAGACGTAAAGTTAGCCACCGCCACATCGCGCTTGGCATCGTTGTTGAAGTCGCCCGTGTCCAAACCCAGAGGCGTCTGGCCCACACTAAAAGGAACCGGCGCGTTAAAACTCGGCGTGGTGCAAAAAGTCAATGGTGCGTGTTGCTGTTGCGCCCCGTCGCTTTTCGGCGTGAAACAGAGCGCGGCCAAACTGCCCAAAGACAAGCACAGCAAAAGTGCGCGGCGCACATTGAAAAAACTTCTAACCGACATGAACTGCTTCCTTATTGACTACAAGGCAGAAACGCGCACGTTAGTAAGCGTGTCGTAGTCGTTTTACGAATAAACCCGCGAATAAATCCGTCTCCGGCCCGGCGTCAGAAGCCGGCCCCACGGTATCAGCCAGACGAAAATGCTCACGCGCCCACAAACGCGCGGCTAAATCGTCGTTTATCAAGGCAAAGACATTATTTGCCACAAGTTGCGTGCGATGGCAACGCAGCGCGCGCAACTTGGCCGGCACATATTCCGCGACATCCAGCGTGGCCGTGATTTCCTCATCCGCCACACCGAAAGCCTCCGGGTCAAAGCCCCAAAAATCTGCCGCGCCCGCTTCCACTCGCAAAGACTCCAGCAAATCTTGCGCCAGACTGTAAGGAAATTGCGCGTAATAGAGCTTTTGCGCCTGATGCGGTGCGCCCGTGCCGGCAAAGCATTCGGCCTGCCCCGCCGAACGAAATGCGGCCCGCGCCAGCATACTCACGGCGATATGGTCGGGATGCCCATACAAACCATCAAGCCCAAACGTGACAATTACTTGCGGCTTTAGTTCACGAATCGCCCGCACGATTTTGGCCTCCACCTCCGGCCACCAAAGATTATTGACGCCGCTATCGGGACAGTCCAGGAAACGCAGCCAACCGACGCCCAAAACTTTACAAGCGGCCCGCAATTCAGCTTCGCGCACAGCCGGCAAAGTTTCCTCCGTCGCCAGCGCGGGATCGCTAATCGGCCCGTATTCGCCCCGCGTCGCGCAGAGCAAGGCCACCCGCACACCCGCCGCCGCGTAACGCGCCAACGTCCCGCCCATCATCACCGTCTCGTCGTCGGGATGCGCGAAAATCGCCAGCATTGATGGAGTCTCAGTCCTCAGCACTCAGTCCTCAGCACTTCTTGATACATTTTAACATAACCGTCCACCATTTGGTTGAGACCGAAACGCGCTTCGGCGTCTTGGCGAACGCGGGCGCGGTCAAGCGCGAAGGCGCGCGGCAAGACTGCGGCCATCGCGCCTAAATCGTTGACCTGATAGCCGTTGACGCCATCGCGGACAATTTCGTTGACCGCGCCTTTGTTGAGCGCGACGACGGGCGTGCCGCACGCCATCGCCTCGACCATGACCAAACCAAACGGCTCGCCCTCCTGCACCGGGTAGAGCAGGGCGCGCGCGCCGCCCAAGAGTTTGTCCTTTTCTTCGTGCGCCACTTCGCCGACGTAAACGATTTGTTCGCCATCTACTTCCGTTTGCACAAATTCGCGGTAATAATCATCTTCCGAAGCCGCCAGCAACAACTTCATACCCGCCCGCCGCGCTACTTCGATGGCTTGCAAAACACCTTTGCCGGCGGTGAATCGTCCCAGAAAAAGCAGGTAATCCGCCGGCTGATCGCAAAACGTAAATGATTGCGTATCCACGCAGTTATAGACCACGCCAAGACGATTGAGGCCGTCCATCGCGTCGTATTGCGTGCGCGAGATGCAGACGAAAGGGGCTTCGGGGTAATCTTTCCACAGACGAATCTGGCTTTCATCCGGCTGATGATGGACGGTCTGCACCACCGGCGTTTTGATGAGCCGCGTAAAGGCCAGACTCATCGGATAATAGGCCGCCTGATAATGGATGATGTCAAACTCTTGGGCGCGTTCGCAAACCGCCGCCAGGTTCATCATCTCGCAAAATTCCCAGGGCCACAAATCCTCGTCGTGCCAGTAGCCGTGCGGGTAAACCGCGTGCAGTCTAGCACTTGTCACCGAATCGCCGGTGGCAAAGAGCGTAACGTCGTGGCCGCGCGCGACTAAGCCTTCGGTCAAAAGCGAAGTCATCAACTCCACCGAACCCGATTTCGGCGGCGGAATTGTCGTGGCGACGGGCGCGACCTGGGCGATTTTCATGCTACTCCGGCCTCCGCCAGTAATTTCGGCAACACAACGCGGGCGTCAAAATAGGCGCGGGCGATTTCTTGGGCGCGGCGGCTGTGCGCGGCGTAAGCGGCGTTGACGCGCCCGATGGCTTCAACCGCTTCGTCTAAGTTGTTGAAAGATAAGAGACCTTCGCCCGTCGGCAGATATTTTCCGAAGCCCGTCTCTTGCACCACGACGGGCCGCCCCGCCGCCAGGTAACACTCGCTCCGGTCACTAAACCAACCGCTCCGCGTGGCGACGTAAGCGTGTTTCGCCACGCTAAACTCAGCCTTTGCTGATTGCAGGTAACTGCGGTATTTGTTCAGGTTATCCGAAACCGCCATGCCGTCAACCGTGCGCCAGCCGTGCGCCCGCAACAAATCCTGCGGCCCGTTGACGGCCAACTCAAGAGGTTGCGGAGTGCGCTGCGGCAAGTCCATAAAGTGAACAAACTGCTTGTCTTTATTGCCGTCGGCGTCGGTAAAACTCTCGTTGCGCCAGGTCATTACGGTGGAAAAAACGTCGCGCGGCGTCTCGTTTGTCGCCCAATCGTCGCAAGTAACGGGCTGCCAGGTCGTTTTCCACGCGAAAGGCGTCGCCGGAATCGTGCAATCGTCCGCGCCGATGTTGCGCCCAAAGGTAAAAAGCGCGTCAAAACCGGCGAAGAAATCCACATACCACTGTTCGCGTTTCGCCAAAGCCATCTGTGTAAAGGCCGGGTCGCTGTCAATAAAGACTTTACGCGGAATGCGTTGGTACTCATCGCGCCAAAACCAACAGCCGCCCGAAAGATTGATGAACAAATCCGCCGTCGCGCAGATTTCCTTTAGCTCCGCGCGGGTCTTGCCGAAATGCTGCGCGGCGTAATCCACAAAGCACCAATTTTCGCCTAAACCATATTGCGCCAGCGATTTATGGATATATTTCAGGCCGAAAGACGAATCCAGCGAAATCTCATTCTTCACAGGGTCATAGATACACTCGCCGGTATCTTCGAGATAATAGACCTCGTGGCCTAACTTGCGTAACCCCAACAGATACATCAACGAACACCAAGTTACCCCGCCAAACGGGTAACGCGCAATAATTCCCGCCAAAACAATTCTCATTAACCAAAGTTCTCCGGCAAATCAAGCAACACGCGCCGCTCCGTCAATTCCCTTGCGCCGCGCCGCAAATCTGCCGCGCTTACGGTTAAACTCTCTGCCAGGTAGCGTTTACAAATGGCATACTCGGCCTCATAATCCGCTGAAGGAAAGCGCAGACGCAAATGCACGCGCTCGCCATCGGGCGTCGCTTCATAAAGCGGATTCAAGGCCCACACGCCGTCAAGCTGACCGTTCGCCAAAGGTTCACACGCGCTGAAAACCTGGCCTTGCCTGCTTGCCACCAAAGTCAAAGACGGTTCGCGGCGCAAATCTTCATCGTTCTCTAAAACACTGAAATCCAACGCTTTGCCGTCAATCACCGCAGATAAAAAGGCTGTCTCGCCAAACATCCGCACGGGCCGGGCGGCAAATAAATTACGGTAGCCGTCCGGTGTCAAAGGTTCGCCGGCAGAGAAATTTTCACACAGTTTGTTATGCGTGTGCGTTACCGTAACGACACCGGCCAAACGCTGCATCTCTTCTGCCAGCAAGCGTTTAGACCAGACGTAATGAAACGCATCGGAGCAGATCGCCAGCGCGAAACTCTCCGGCGCAAATGGCAAAGGGTTGTTGGCGTCGCAGCAAACCGGCAAGACGCGCGGCGCGATGAATTTCTGCGCCAGCCACAGTTTCCAGTAATCCGTTTCTGCCAGAAAAACTTCGGCGAAACCCTCTTGGCACAGCGCGCGCGTCAAATGCCCGGAACCGCCGCAAACATCTAAAGCGCGTGTTTTCTTCACTTTGCCGCTCAAGCCACGCGCCACCGCCGCACTGACCAAAAACGTCGGGTCGGCAAAGCGGTTGAGAAAATACGGCCCTTCATCCTCTGAAGCCAGCAGCGCGAGGCCGGCGCGGTAAGTGTCAACTTCGCGCAACGGCGCAGCGTCGTCCAAATCCAGCATGGCGCAGAGCGCGGCCTCCGCGTCGCCGGCGGCGAGATGTTCGGTGGCGGCTTCGGCTTTGTAGTCGTGCTGAAAGACCGGAACGCCGTCAACCATCGGATAAGTCGAACATTCGCAATACAATATGGCATTGCGCGAGTCAACCATTGTCTGCACCGCCACGCGGCAACCGCAAAAAGGGCAATGCAAAATGTCGAAAAACTCCGCGCTCATGCGTATTCCACCGCCAAACCCAACGACAAACGCTCACACAACTCACGATAGAGCGCGTTGGTTGCCAGTAATTCCTCGTGCCGGCCTTGTCCGGCGATGCGCCCGTGTTCCAGCACGATGATGTTGTCGGCGTCGCGTATCGTACTGAGCCGATGAGCGATAACGAGGGTCGTGCGGCCCTGCATCAACCGCCGCAAAGCCGCGAAAACCTTGGCTTCGGCCCGCGCGTCAAGCGACGAAGTTGGTTCGTCCAAAATCAGCACCGGCGCATCTTTGAGCAAGGCCCGCGCGATGGACAAACGCTGCCTTTCGCCGCCCGAAAGCCCCGCGCCGTCTTCGCCCAGTTTAGTCTCGTAGCCTTCCGATAACTCGCTGATAAACTCATGCGCTTGAGCAGCTTGCGCCGCCGCCAGGAGCTCCTTTTCGCTCGCTTCCAGCCGCCCGTAACGGATGTTTTCGGCAACCGTAGCCGAGAACAAAATCGGTTCTTGCAGCACGATGGAGACGCCTTCGCGCAAGGCCCGCAAAGACCTCTGCCGCACGTCCACGCCGTCCAGCAGCACGCGCCCCGCCGTCGGTTCGTAAAAACGCGGAATCAGGCTCACCAGCGATGTTTTACCGGCCCCGGTCAAACCCACCAACGCCACCAACTGGCCTGGTTTGACGGTAAAACTGATGTCTTGCAAGACGGGCCGCGCTTCCTGGTAAGCAAAGCTGACGTTCTCGAAACATAACTCGCCGTTGGAGATAGGCGTGTCCAGAGCGTCGGGCGCGTCGGTAATTTCGGGTTCGGCGTGCAGCGTTTCATAAACGCGCCGCGCCGAGGCCATTGAACCTTGTAACGCGCCCAGCGTGTGGCTGATGGCCGAAAGCGGCCCGTAAACCGCCCCCAAATAGGCGATAATGACCAGTAATTCGCCCACCGTCAACCGCCCTTGCAGAACGCGCCAGCCGCCCATAAAGAGCACCGCCGCCGTGCCTAAATAGGTTAGCGAGGTGATAGTTACCGATAACAGCGACTCTTGGAGGGTCAAGCTCAGGCGTTCCTTGAGCGTCGTTTCGCTACGCCGCGTGAAACGGCTCAATTCGTAGCGTTCCCGCGCAAACGCCTTGACCAATTTGACCGACGAAAAGACTTCGTGCACCAGGTTGTAAAGCCCCGATTCCATCTCTTTGACCTGTTCGGCGCGGTCTGTGATGCGCTCGGAATAACGATGGATGACCACGAACAGCAGCGGCACGACGGCCAGCGACAACAAGGCCACCGACCACTCCAGGCGAAACAGAACAAGGAACATCAAACCCAACGTCAGCAATGAGTTAGCTAGAGGGAAGAAGCCGCTCATCAAAATCGCGTCCACGCAAAAAGCGTCGCTGTCAATGCGGTAAATCGTGTCTCCCGTGCCGCTCTGTTGGTGGTAACGCAAAGACAATTTTTGCAGGTGCGCGAACAAATTCTGCTGCATTTGCAACAACATCCGTTGCCCCAAACCAACCTGTAACTGCGTGTGCGCCAACGAAATGAATTCACTCAAAACGCCAAGCAGCAGCCCGGCTCCGCACACCGCCGCCAGTAACGCGCCTTTGCCTGCCGCCACTTGCGCCCAGGCCGGTAACACCGCGCCGCCTAAAACATTGTCCACCAACACTTTCATCGGCCAGGGCACAAGCAAACCCAACATTATCTCGCCCAGCGTCAGCACAATAAACAACACAAACCGCCGGCGATACGGCCAGGCATAACCCAACAGCCAGCGCGACAAAGGCCAAAAAGTAACGCGGTTTGGTGATTTTACTTCCGGCATCAAAATCCTAAAGTCACGCCTAAGTTTATCCGCCGCGCATCTTCGGCGTAGTTAGGGCGGCCAAAGAGAGACGTGCTCAAAATGCCGTTGAAGGCCCCGAAATTGGTGTGGTTGAGCAGATTAGAAAAGTCCGCCGTCAGCGTCAGGGCGTAAGAGCGGCGCAAGAAAACACCCTGGCGCGGTGCGTGCGCGTCCTGTTTATCCGCGCCGAATCTGAACTCCCGCGTGACGTTCAGGTTCAGGCTGATTTGCCTCGGCCCGCGCCCGAAATTGCGCGGGATGATGGTTTCGCCCGCGCCCGGCGTCGGGTTCAAAAGGCCATATGGCGTTGCAATCGCGCCGGCGGTGCCCGGCGCGGCAAACGTCGGGCGGTCTGTAAAAAAGCTGTCGCCATTGTCGTCGTTGCCCGTCGTGATGTCAAAAGGCGCGCCGGAAGCCGCGAAAAGGTTGGGTGAGAGGCTCAAACCGAACGGCAGCAACAGATAGCTCTCGAAATAAATTTGCTGGCGTTGGTCGGTGGCGGCGCGGCCAAATTCGCGGCGCAAATCGTAGGAATTGGCCGGCGCGGTGAAGGGGCCGTCGGTGTCGCTGTCGGTCAACGAGAGGCGGTAACTGCCGTAAAACGAGAATTTATCGTTAATTTCGCCGTTCAGCGCGGCATTGAATTCGTGGCGGCGCGAGCGGCCCGTCGCTTCATATTGCAAAACCGGGCCTAAGTCCAGATTCGGGCGCGTGCCACTCACGGGCGCGTTCGTGTTGCGCGTCCGCAAAAGGTGAATGCCGCGCTGGAAACTATAACTGACGGAAGCATTTAGGCCACGCGGCAAAGGCTGTTCGTAACTCACGGTGGAAAGCCAGGCGTAAGGCGCGTTGAGGCCCGCCGCTTTGGTGTGGAGCGTCAATTGCGTGAGCGCGGGGTTGAAAGCCGGCGGGATGACGGCGAAAAAGCCGGGCCGTTGGATGAGCAAATCGCGTTGGCGCACCCCGTCGAAACGATTGGTTTCAATGGTCAGTTCAGGCGCGAAACGCTCGTAAAAGAGCCCTGTGCCCAGGCGCAAAACGGCGTCGCGGCCCTTGAACGGTTGCGCCGCCAAAGACAGGCGCGGCGCGGCGTTGAGTTTGTCCGGCAAGTGCGTCTGCAATTCCGCGCGCAGCCCGTAAGATACCGTCACGCGGGGTTTTAGCTGCCAATCGCCCTGCCCGAAAAAGCCACTTTCCCATTGCGTTAAACCAACGAAAGGGTCGCCCGTGTGGATGGTAAATTGCGCGGCGCGGTAGCCCGTCAAGCGTTGCACCGTGTTGGCGTAACGCTCCAACGGCGAAATGACGACGAAAGCCCCGTCCACTAAACGCGGCAAACCCCGCGCGTCGCGCAGCAAATCCGTGCCGAAAGTGAATGAACCATTGAAGTTAGCGCGGTCAGTGCTGCGGTATTGGGTGGCCGCAGTGTTGCCGCCGAGTTTCAGCGTGTGGTTGCCGCGTGTCAGGGTGAAATAGTTTTGTACGAGGAAGTTACGCGCTAATTCAGTTGAATCCAATGCGCCCGGATTACCGCCGCCGGTGAAGGTGTCCAAAACTTCGAGGCCCGGCGTTGTGTCGGCGGCCTGCGCTGCCGCGCGCCGCCGGCCCAATTCAATAAACGCTTCATTGACCGCGCGTTCGGACAGCACGGAAACCAACGAGACGCGGAATGTGTCCTCTCGCGCGGCGCGGCGAAAGGCCCGCGAAGGCAATGAAAAGCCGTCGTCGAGGCCCTGGTTATTTTCCGCGCCGGAACTGTAACGGTAACGAAAATCAAGCGTTTGGCTCTCGCGCAAGAGGTAATTGGTGCGGAAAGAAAAATCTTTGCTGCCCGCCGGATGGCTGAAAGTGGCGGCGAAAGGCTGCGCGGCGAACGTCAGAGGGTTGAGCGTGACGGCGTTGATGATGGAGTTTTCCTCCTGCGCGCGGCGGTTGAAAGCGGCGAAAAAGCCCCAACGGTTTTTCACGAAAGGCCCGCCGAAAGCCGCGCTGTAATCCCGCGCCTGTTCCGACGGGCGATTGAGCGCAAACGGGTTACGGGCGTTGAGGGTCTCGTCGTTGAAGTTGAATTCAAGGTCGCCGTGCCAATCTTCGGCGGCTGGTTTGGTGAAAATGAGGGCGCGGCCCTGGCCCGGTTCGCTAAATTCGGCGGCGAATGAATCGCGGCTGATGCGGATGCTTTGGATGGAATCTTTGGGCGGCAATTTGCCCGTCTCGCGCACACCGTCCACATAGACGGCAAGCTCCGCGCCCGGCCCCGTCGCGCCGGCTAAACGCTTCAAACGCAACAATAACTGGCGTGGGTCGGACGGCAAGGCTTTCAACTTATAGCCGGACAGCGTGACAACCGCCAGGTCGTTTTGTTCAGCCACAACCGCTTCCGGGTCGGTAATAACTATCTTTACTTGAAGCGTGAAATCAAATGTTATGGAATTATTTAATCTTGCTTCGACTTGCCCTTTGGCAATATTAAACCCTTCGGCTTCGGCGGTTATCGTATATTGGCCCGACATCCGGCAGAAAAAAATATAATTACCTTCGGCGTCAGTTGTGACATAACGGGAAACGCCTTCTCTGTCGGTTAGACGCACCGTTGCGTTGGGAATACGCGCCCCATTGGGGTCGGAAACCGTGCCGCGAATATCGCAAACCCATTGCGCGGCGGCCATCGTCGCGCAAGCGGCTAAAAGCAACGCCACTAACACGGCGCGGCCCCACTCCCCACTCCCCACTCCCCACTTTCCACTTCTACTGCTCTTCATCGCCTTCCCCCGCTAAAGCTAATTCCGGCAAGACTTTCGGGATTAAGACGCGGCTTGCGCCGAGGGTCTTGCCCAACGCCGTGACGCCGCTTTCTTGGGCTAATTCATTGACGGCGGCGCGGGCGGCGGCGATGCCAAGCGATGTTTCGTAAACCACGCGCAAGACCAGCAAAAAGGTAATCGTCAAAAGGGCCGTCGCTATGGCCGGCGTCTTGTCGAGCAAGGCCAGCAGACCCAGCAAGCCAAACACGGAGGCCAGGCCGACGGCCAGCGTCGTCACCTTCAACCAGGCCCGCACGCGCACCAATTGACGCCCCGCGCCGTGTTCTTCGGCCACCGCCAGCAGCCGCACGCGCCCCAGCAAACCGCCGCGCGCCTCTAAATCCCAGGCGTCGAAATCTCCGCCGTGTTGTGTCACTGTGCCGCCCGCGCGCAGATTTTTGTCCAACGAGCGCAGCCATTCCGCCGGTTCGCGCCAGTTTTCGCTCCACAGCGCGGCCTTGAACGGACGCGGCCAGACCAGTCCCGCCGCGCTCCGGTTGCGCCACAGGCTAAGGCCATGCTCAATGCGTCCGCGCAGCCGCGCCAAGGGTTGGATAAAATGGAGCAAAGCGGTCAAGGCGCGCAGTTTGAGGTCTTCTGCGCGCGACGCCGGCACGATTTGAAACTTGGCCCGGACGCCGCCCGCAACGGCTTGCGCCACTGCCGCGCCAACCGCTAAACCCAACAACGGCAACGCTAACAACAGAGGCTTCCAGCGCAAACCCAACGCCGCCAATGCCGCCAACGCGCCAATCAAGAGCCACCATTCCGGCATCAAAGGCAGCGAACGCCAGAGGCCCGCCGCCGGCTGATAGACCGATTGAAACAAGGCCGCGCCCCAGGTGCCCTGGTAAATCCGTCCGCGCCGCAACCGCCAGGCTTCCAGCAAACCCTTGCCGTAAAGCCGCCCGCCCCAGGTCAAATGCCCGGCGGCGTTATATTTTTCCGGCCATTTGGCTTCGAGCAGGGCTTCGGCTTTGCCATAGCCGCGCTGCTGCCGCCAATACATCCGCGCCGAATTGCGCCGGTGATGCCAGACCATTGCCGCCGGACTAAAACCGAGCGTCCCGCCGCTCTCCAAGACGCGCCAGCAAAAATCCACGTCGTCGCCGGCTGCGCGAAATTGCGCGTCAAAGCCGCCCAATTTCAGTAAAACGCGACGGCGAAAAGCCATGTTGCAGCCCGGAATGTGTTCGGCGGCGGTGTCCGACAAGAGAACGTGAACCGGGCCGCCGGGCGCGTTAGCCACACATTCAGCGATGGGGCCATCGCCGCGCGGAGCGATGTTGGGGCCGCCCACGCCCGCGTGCGTCGTCTCCATAAATGTAGCCGCCAGATAGGTTAGCCAATGCGGGTCGGGGTGCGCGTCGTCGTCTGTATAGGCCACAAGTTCGCCCGTCGCGGCCTCGTAACCCGTGTTGCGCGCCGCGCTCAGGCCGCGATTGGCGGTATTGATGAGGCAAAATTCGGGGTATGCGCGCACGATGTCCGGCGTGGCGTCGGTTGAGCCGTCGTTGACTACGATGACCTCAAAATTGGGGTAAGCCAGCCCGCGCAGCCCGTCCAGGCAATCCCGAATCGTGCGCGCGCCGTTGTAGGTACAAACCACGACGGAGACGCGCGGCCATTCCCGCGCCGCAAACGGAACTGCGGCAAAGGCTTGGCTTACGGCAGCTAAGGCGGGTTTCGCTGCGCGTTGGCGCGTGGTCAAACCAAAATCCCAATCCGCGATGTCGTGGCCGCCGCGATGCCATTCGTCCGTCCAGGCAAAGACGAACGCGCCGGCGCAACCCGCGCCAAACGCCGCCCGCAATTGCCAGGCCAGTGTCATGGCCTGCACTTGCGCGCCGTTGCGTTGGCTGTCCAGACCGATTTCGGCCAAGACCAAAGGCCGCTCGCCGGCGATGTTTTGCAGCCGCGCCAGGTAAGCCGTAAACTGTTCTTCGGCTTCGAGATAGACGTTGAAACAAAGGAAATCGGCAAACGCGAGATTGAGGTATTCAGTCGAAGGATAGTTGACGTAAGTGACCAAGCCCTTGGGGTCTTCGGCTTTGGCGGCGCGGTACAGCCGGCGCAGAAAATTCTCTACCCGCCGGGCTCCGTGCCAGCGCACGACGGACGCGGGAATCTCGTTGCCGATGGCGTAACACAAAACCGCCGGATGCCTGGCGCAGACCCGCACGCCGGCGCGCACTTTTTCCACGATGCCACGCGCGCGTTCCGGTTCATCCAAAAACGCCAGGTGCTGTTCCCAGGGCAGACCGGCCATCACGCGCAAACCGTGACGTTGCGCCGCATCCAGCAACCAAAGCGGCGGCACGGTGTAAGTCCGCACGGCATTGAGGCCCTCGGCGGCCATCTGCGCGAAATCACGTTCAGTTTGCGCGGGGTCGTATTCCGCGCTCGTTGCATCCGGGCCAAAAGTGCCGTAAGTGACGCCGCGCAGGTAGAATTTCTCCTCGCCGACAAACAGGAATTTGCCGCGCACACGCGGACGCGGCGCGTCAAGGGATGGCTCAAACACTGCCGCCGACAAATTTGCTGCGGTCTCAACCCGCGTTTGGTTTCCGGCCATCAGCCTGTTTCGTCACTTTTCCAGGTAAAAATAATTTTAAAGAGAAATCTTTCCGCCGTTTACAGCGTAACATACTGACGCGCCAAGCCCGCAATAAGTCGAAAAAGTTAGGGCCTCATGTTACCGTCGTTGGCAGCGCGCAATATCCGCTTTAGATGTTCACGAACCGCCGCACAAGTTCCTTTATTTTGCTGCCATTCGCGCGGTTTAAGCTATTTCAGGTATTTATCGAACCAGGCCAGTGTGCGTTCGAGCGCGTCGAGGCGGTGTTTGGGTTCGCGCAAGCCATGGCCTTCGCGCGGGTAGCGGGCGAGCACCGTCGGCACGCCGCGCCGTTTGAGGGCCGTGTACATCTCTTCGGCCTGAGTGATGTGGACATCGTTGTCCTGTTCGCCGTGAATAAAGAGCGTCGGCGTCTGCACGTTTTTGACGTAGCGCAGCGGCGACCAACGCCACAACAAATCATAATCATCCCAGGGCATGACGCCAAATTCGGCGTGCACTAAATCCTGGTAAAGCGAAGTGCTGTAAAAACTTATCATATTGCTGACGCTGGCCGAAGCGACGGCGGCCTTGAAACGCGGCGTCTGCGTGATAATCCAGTTGGTCATAAAGCCGCCGTAGCTACCTCCCGCGACGCCCATCCGTTCGCCGTCAAGCCATGAATTGAGGCGCAGGGCTTCGTCCACGCCGGCCATCAGGTCTTTGTAATCGCCGCCGCCCCACTCGCGCAACGTGCCGTCAGAAAACTTCTGCCCGTAACCCGTTGAGCCGCGCGGGTTGAGAAACAGCACCGCGTAACCCCGCGCCGCGTAAGCCTGAAACGCGGCGTTGAAACCATAACCGTAACTGCCATGCGGCCCGCCGTGAACGCTCAGAATCAAAGGATACTTCTTGCCCGCTTCCCAATTGGCCGGCTTCATCAGCCAGCCTTGAATTGGTGTGCCGTCGAAGCTATTGCAAGTGAACTGCTGTGGTTCAACGAAAGAAACGGCTCTTGCGCTGGATTCGTCGTGCCTACTCAGTCGTGTAAAGTAACCCGCCGCCCCTGTCTCCGACCCAACAAGTGCCGCCCGCCAGATTTCCGGCGGGTTCACACTGTCACTAAGAATGAAGGCAAAAGGTAAACTCGCCACTGCATAGTCATCAGAATCACTCCGCATCCCCGTAGAGGTTGTGATTATAGTTGTTTTGGAGAAACTAAAGCTGGTTACTTGGAATGGTCGCGCAAAAACGGTTTTCGGCTGCGGCCCCCCGATTTCCCGTGTGTAATTGGCAAAGATGGGAAACACAACGCCACTAAGATTAACTGAATAAATGAGAGATTGTCCTTTGTCTGACGCGCCGAAAAACAGCTTACGGCTGTTCTCGGCCCAACGCGGACTACGGGCGCGGCGGTCTTGTTTAGCGGTCAAATCGCGCCCGCTGCCACTGCTCGCGTTGGCTTCGATAACCCAGACGTGGGTGTCTTCGGCCACGCTGTCAATGGTGGTCACATCGCGGGTGGTGGCGGTGTAGGCGATGTATCTGCCGTCGGGCGACCATTGGGGTTCGTATTCGCAGCCTTTGGTTTGAGTGATTTGGCGCACGCCGCCGTTGAGGTTGACGGCGAAGATGTCGGAGTTGTTGTTGGCGTCAGGGTCTGGTTCGTGGTTGGCGAGAAAGGCGATTTCTTTGCCGTCGGGGTTCCAACTCAGGGCGTGGTCGTAGTAGGGGCCGCTGGTTAAAGCCTTGGTTTCGCCGCGTTTGGCGCTGGCCGGGTCAACATTTACCAACCAAACATGGGAACGCAGGTTATCGCCAAACGAGGTGCGCGATTTGTATTGAATGCGGTCAATTATACGCGGGTCGTTATCGGTTTCTTTGGCGTCGGGCGCGGGTTCGGCGTTGATGTAGGCGATACTTTTGCCGTCCGGTGACCAGGCGAACGCTTCGCCCGCGTAAGTGATGAAATGATTGGTGTTCCGCACCGGCGCGACAAACTGCGGCACACGCGGTTGCATCGTCAGGTCAACCGTCCACAGCCCGTCTTGTTTCTCTTTCGACGCCAGAAAAGCCAGCCGCTTGCCGTCCGGCGACCAACGCGGCACACTGCCAGGCCATAAAGCCGACGGCGCACTGCCGCGTTGCGTCGAAGCCAGCCAGATTACCGTGCGGTTAGCGTCGCCCTCCACCGTCGTGACTGTATAAGCCACACGCTGGCCGTCGGGCGCAATCTGCGCGTCGGCGACATTGGCGATTCTCAGCGTGTCGGCGGGCGTAAAGGCGCGTTGCTGCGCCTGGGCCGGAGCAACCAAACAAAGGTACAAAAACAACCAAATGCCTAAGCGCAACAGCGTGGAACTTTGCGTGAAATCCATCCTCATAGTTTAGCCTTTTCCCATAACAACTGCCAAATTGCCCCCGCCGTGTTTATCTTGCATATCATATCAGATGTGGCATAATATCCGGTATGGGCCAAACTGATTAAGCCGTTAATTTAGTTACTCATGTTACGCAGTTGCCAGTGAATCGGGTTGTCTGACGGCTTTTTGCGCTGGCAAGCGCACGGGAAATTAGCCGGTGGTGACAACCACCGGAAAGCTCGCCGCACCGCACCGGCGCACCGCAAGGTGCGCGGGAACTACTTTTATCTGCCGTCCCTGCCGGGACTTGGGGCGCGTGGGAATACCGTTTCCGGTGGTTGCGCTCACGCTCCACCACCGGCTAATTTCCCGCGTGCCTCCGGCACCAAGGAAAACGCAGCCACCGTCCATCAGCACAACTGCGTAAGTTGAGTTAGTTCTATGGCAAAGTAAAGTTGACCAAATACGACAACGATTAGAGGAAATTATGGACAAAGCTAAACAAGCGCGTTTGGAAACCAAAGGCTGGAAAGTCGGGGCGGCGGCGGAATTTCTGGAATTGACGCCCGAAGAATCCGCTTTAATAGAAATAAAACTGGCCTTGAGCCGCAACCTGCGCCAGCGTCGGCAAGGACAAATGACGCAAGCGGATTTGGCGGAAAAGATACATTCCAGCCAACCGCGCATCGCCAAAGCCGAAAACGGAGACCGCTCGGTTTCACTCGAATTGCTCTTACGCGCCATGTTAGCCACCGGCGCAACGCCCCAAGACATCGGCCAGGCCATCGCCGACGCCGGCGTTACGGTGTAGCTTTACACGCCAGTCGCACATTCGCGCAACAAATCCCACGCTTGTTTGACGTGCGTTTCCGTCGTCCTTAGATTTCCGACGGCCAGCCGCAAAGTAAAGACGCCGTTTAATTTAGTGTGCGACAAAAACGCCTGGCCCGTCGCGTTGAGGGCGTGCATGAGGCGTTCGTTGTGTTCGTCCGATGAACGATGGCGGAAACAGACCACGCTGAACGGCACGGGCGCGAGGATTTCCCAATCGTCCGACGCTTCAATCCACGAGGCAAAGAGACGCGCCAGGCGGCAATGTTCGCGGATGCGGGCGGCGAGCCCTTCGTGGCCGAAATAGCGCAGAATCATCCACAGTTTCAACGAACGAAAACGGCGGCCCAGTTGGATGCCGTAGTCCGAACCGTGCCGCACGATTTCCTCTTCGGGCGTCTTGAGATATTCGGGCGTGAGGACGAAGGCGCGTTTTAGTAAATCCATATGCCGGCAGTATAAAACCGACAAATCGAAGGGCGTAAACAACCATTTGTGCGGGTTGGTGACAACGGAATCGGCGCGTTCGCAGCCCGCGAAATGGTGCTGAAACTCCGGCACGATGGCCGCCGAACCCGCGTAAGCCGCGTCAACGTGAAGCCACATTGCGTGTTCTTCCGCTATCGGCACGATTTCCGCGATAGGGTCAACGCTGGTAGTCGAAGTTGTGCCGACGGTGGCGACAATAACGAGGGGAATATGTCCGGCGCGTTTGTCTTGGGCAATGGCCTCAGCCAGCGCGTCGGGGCGCATTTGAAACTTTTCATCCGTCGGTATTTTGACCAGACTTCTCTGCCCCAAGCCGAGCGTTATCACGGCTTTATCAACCGACGAATGCGCCTGTTCCGAAGCGTAAACGCGCAGCAAGGGTAAATCCGTGCGCCCGCTCATGCCTTCTTCGCGGATGCGCTGTTCCGCGCCTTCGCGGGCGGCGGCCAGGGCGTGCATCGTGGCGACGGAGGCCGTGTCGTAAATTATCCCCGTGTAACCGGCGTCCAAACCCATCATCTGCCGCAGCCAATCCAGCGTGACTTGCTCTAACTCCGTCGAAGCCGGCGAAGTGCGCCAGAGCATCGCTTTCTGGTCAAAAGCCGCGCTCAAAAGTTCGCCCAAAACGCCCGGCAAACTCGTGGAAGTGGCGAAATAAGCGAAGAACGAAGGATGATGCCAATGCGTCAAAGCCGGGACGATGAGCCTTTCGATGTCCGCCAAAATCTCGTCCATCGGTTCGCCCGCAACCGGCGCGGACGTGGGCAATTTCGCTATCAAATCGCCGGGTTTCATAGCCGGCAAAACCGGCATTTCTTCCAAACGGCTCTGAAAATCGGCCAGCCAGTCAATCAATTGATGCCCGTAGCGGCGAAAATCCTCAGCCGGCATATCGCCGGATTGGGGGTTAGGGGTCGGGGGTTGGGGGTTGGTCTTTTCATTTTGCATAGCCCGCACACTATACAATATGTGAATCAAGGGTTGAAACCGCAAAACTCTTGACCAGCGCAACGCGAAGCGTGTAACTGTTCAGTGTCAACTGTCACTTGTCAACTATTTTTATAGAAAACCAGTGGACAAGTGATAGTTGACAAGGGACAGTGGCGTGTTCCCCACGGGGCTGGCTGTCATGGGTCAGCATGGCGAGCCGACACATCCGGTTTGGCGGTTAAATTTCAACCGTTGATTAGCATACAATATCCGGTTTGCCAGTAACACCGCGTAACTATAAACTAGCCGGCGCGGAAGCGGGCCTGATTTACTGCCCACTGCCCACTGTCCACTTTTTAGGAGAGTTTTTGTGAACTTATTTGACGAATTAACCTGGCGCGAACTGGTTTACGGTGAGACCGGCGGCGTCCGTGAAGTATTGGAAAAAGAGAAGGTTACGGCTTACATCGGGTTTGACCCGACGGCGGCGAGTTTGCACGTCGGCTCGCTTTTGCCCGTCATGGCCCTGGCGCGTCTGCAACGCTGCGGACACAACCCCATCGCCATCGCCGGCGGCGGCACGGGACTCATCGGCGACCCTTCGGGCAAAACCAAAGAGCGGCAACTGCTGACGCAAGAATTGGTAGAACACAATCTGGCCGGCATCAAAGAGCAACTGGCCCGCTTTCTGGATTTCGACACGCCCGCGAACCCGGCCCGCATCGTCAACAATGCTGATTGGCTGACGACCATTTCGTTCACGGATTTTCTGCGCGATGTGGGTAAATACTTCACCGTCAATAGTATGCTGGCGAAAGAGTCCGTCAAACGCCGCCTCGAACAAGAGGACGGCATCTCTTTCACGGAGTTTAGCTACTCACTGCTGCAAGCCTACGATTTTCTCGTGCTTTACGATAAATACGGCTGCACGATGCAACTCGGCGGCAGCGACCAATGGGGCAACATCGTGGCCGGCATTGACCTTATCCGACGCCTCCGCGCCAAAAAAGCGCACGGCCTGGTCATGCCGTTAGTCACAACCTCGGCGGGCGTCAAATTCGGCAAAACCGAAGCGGGGGCCGTCTGGCTGGACGCCAAACTGACTTCGCCCTACCGTTTCTACCAATTCTGGCTCAACACCGCCGACGATGACGCCGTAAAATACCTGAAATACTTCACTTGGCTCAACCAAGCGGAAATTAACGGACTCGCGGCGGAACTCTCTGACGCGCCCGAAAAACGCGCCGCGCAAAAGCGTCTGGCGGCAGAAGTGACCCGCGCCGTGCATGGCGAAAGCGAACTCAGCAAGGCCGAAAAATCGTCGCAAGCCTTGTTTGGCGGCGACCTCTCTGAACTGAGCGCGGACGCCGTGCAGGACATTTTCCAAGACGTGCCATCCAGCCAACTCCCGCTCACGGATTTCGCCGGCGAAGGCACTTCCGTCTTGCATTTGCTCACCGCTTCCGGCGTCGCCGCTTCCAAAGGCGAAGCCCGCCGCTTAGTCGAAGGCGGCGGTATCTACCTCAATAATCAACGGGTTACGGATGTCAAACAAGTTGTAGTTGAATCCGCTTTGATTGAAGGCAAGTTTTTAGTTCTCCGCAAAGGCGCGAAGAATTATCATCTGCTGCGTGTGAGCATCTAAAATCTGCTGTGGCTCAAGAAAACATCGGGCGGCAGTGACGATACCAGTTGCTTTGGAATAGTTCCGTGGGGTCGTAAAGCCTTTTCAGCCGCAGAAATTCGGGCATTTGCGGGTAACAGTCCAGGACTTGTTCGCGGGTGGCCCAGCGATGGTAGGTGAGGTAAAAACTGCCGCCAAACTCAATGGCGCGGTCAATTAAGCGGCGAAATTCGGCGGAAGCGCGTTCCTGTCCGGCGTCATCGTGCGCGACGTGAAGATTGAAGACGACGCAAGCGAAATCCTCCCGCGCCCAAGCCAAAAAACTCTCGTCGTCGCGCTCAATCAGGCGAATTGTGCCGTAAATCAGTTCGGTTTGCTGGCGGCGAAAATCTTCGCGCACCTCATTCAGGAAATCTAACAGCGCGTCGCGCGGCACATAAAGTTCGGTAATCATCTCGCTGCCGCGCAAATGTTCGGGCAAACGTGTATCCAGACAGCGGTGGTAATCATCTACATAAACGCTCAATTGGTGCGTGTCAGACCAATAAATCTGGCCGTCGGTGGCGAGGTAATGCGCCGCGTACAACTCAAACGCCCGTTGCCGGTCAACGTGCGCCAGCCACAGCAAATCTTCCCAATCCTGTAACAAAAGCTCTTTGGGTTGTTCAGTTAGCGGCATCTCAAGGGCCACCGGACGATAACAGGAAAACACGCCGCGCCGCAGAAAATCGTCGGACTCGCGGGCGATGGCGAACTGAAAATCACCATAGAGAAAGCCTTCGGCGATGCGTTGGGCAAAGAGTTCGGGCAAGTCCGGAAGTTCGGCAATCCGCACCACGCGCTCGACTTTGCGGCGCGGCGCGAGGCGCAGAGTGACGCGGGCGATGACGCCGAACAAGCCGTAACCGCCGATGGCGAGACGAAACAAGTCTGCGTTTTCCTCGCGGCTGCACCGCCGCGCCGCGCCCTCCGCGTCAACCAAAACAAATGATTCCACGTCGGCGATAAACGGTTTGAGCGCAAGCCCGCGCCCGTGAATATTGGACGACAACGCGCCGCCCAGACTCAGGCGGTCAGCCCCGGTCTGTTTTTGGATGATGCCGAATTGCGCCGCCCGCCCCGTTTGCGCCGCAACCAGATATTGCGCCAACGCGGGCCATTGGATACCGGCCTCAACCTCGATAAGCCCGCGCTCCGCGTCAAAATCCACAACCTGCGCCATCTCCGCCATATCCAGCAAAACGGCGTCACGGGCAAATTGTTGTCCGCCCATCGAATGCCAACCGCCCGCCGTCGCAATTTTCTCGCCCCGCGCCCGCGCATTGCGTATGATTTCCTGCAACTCTTTGAGGGAACGAGGTTTGACAATACGGCTCACCCGCGTCCGGTTCAGTTGCGAGTGAATATCATTGACAAAAACGCCGCCCGCCGACGGCGCGGCGACCTGTTCCGGCAACCAATTTGCGCCGGTTTGAGTTAAGGTTTTCATAATTGAACCTGATGTGTGACTCTCTTTTTTGGCAGAACCCGCTCTCGCCGAACGACAAGCGGGGCCGCCAGCCATTGAGCATTAATTATTGAACCTTGAACATTATTTCGCAGAATTTGACGAATAATGTTCAAGGTTCAAGGCTAAAAGTTGAATGGCGGTTTCTGTTTCGCAGCCTTATCCGGCAACATTACAAAGAATTCAATCTTCTCCCAGGCAATCAGCCACGCAGATATTTTCGCCTTCGGCTAAAAGAGCTTGGCGCAAGTCCGGCGCGGTCAGATATTTTTGCCGCAAGTCTGCCGCCGTCAGTTGGGCGCGGAGGGCGAAACCTTGGCCGGCCACAAAGTTGGCGAGTTCATCGCGCCGTAGGCCCCACTTAAACGGTTCGCCGCGCAGCCGCAACCACCAATCCACCGCGCGCGCTGAGTTGCGAAAACTTACCCGTCCGGCGGCGTTTGTTTCCATGAAAGTAAAGGCAAAACGGGCGTTGCGCTGACGCCTCACAAAGCCAAAAAGCGCGTCAATTTCGCTTGGTGTCAGATACATCAACAGACCTTCGGCGATAAAAAGTGTGTGCGCTTGCGGTTGGTAAACGGTTGATTGGGCAACGCTTGCCGTCGCGTCCGGCGAGGTTAAATCAAGCGGCAGCAGGTGGAAATTGTCGCCCGCCAGACCGCGCTGGGCGATTATCCGGCGTTTGACGGCTTGCGTGGCGGGGTGGTCGGCTTCGATAAAACGGACGGCGGGAAACTCCCGATGCAGACGCAAAGCCAGCGTGTCGAACCCCGCGCCCCAGACTAAAATTTGCGTAAACCCTTCCGCGACGGCGGCGCGGGCCGTCTCTTCCAAAGCTAGTTTGCGGAGCGCGTGATGCAGTTGCAAACCCGGTATCGTCAACCGTTCCAACCAGTTAAAGAACAGACGCGCCAATCTATGGCGTTTGCCGTGATAGGCCCAAGACACTAGCAAGCCGCGCGTTTCCACCAACCACGCGCTGATTTTCGCCGCCTCGGGCGCGACCAAAGACCGCCGCGCCGCATCGTGGCGCGCCAACAAAGCGATATTTTCGGCTACTAAATACGCGGTTGCGCTGGCTTGACTAGGTTTCATCCGGCAATTCTCCAACCGCCGCCAAATTAAACCCAATCATTGCGCCGCGTATCGCGCCCTGTGACACTTTCGCAACCGTCCTAAACAACAAAAAGCCGGACACGCGGCCCGGCTTTTTGTTTGAGTTGTCGCGCAGTTTAGCCAACGTGCTTATTCAACGCGCTGGCGATGGCGGCTTTGCCCACTGCGCCGACAATGCGTTCGGCTTCTTCGCCGTTTTTGAAGACGATGAGCGTGGGGATGCCGCGCACGCCGTATTTGGCGGGCGTGGCGGAATTAAAGTCCACATTCATCTTGCGGACTTGCACTTTGCCGGCGAATTCTTCGGCGATGGCGTCCACCGTCGGGGCCAGGGCGCGGCACGGCATACACCATTCGGCCCAAAAATCTACTAACACGGGTTCGCTTGATTTCAGCACGTCGGCCTCAAAATCCGCGTCGCCCACTTCTTTAACAAAATCACTCATGGTTTTATCTCCTCAAAAAATTATACCAAGTTTCAGTTAGCAGATTGGTCATATTTTGCGTTAAGCCGTTGGAAACACAGCATTTCTTTTCTGCCTACTGCTTCTGCTGACTGCTCCTGCGTATTAGTCCGTCAAAAACGAATCGCTATCTTACCAAAATGCGCGCCGCTTGCCATCATGCGGTAAGCCTCTTGCGCTTCGCCGAAAGAAAAAACTTTGTCCACTACGGGGCGCAACTTGTGTAACGCGATGGCGGCGTTCATCCTCTCAAACATCTGTCTTGACCCCACAAATATTCCCTGCACCCGTAAACCGTTCATTAACACGGGCATAAGGTTGACTTCGCCGGCGCCCGCAAGGACGCCGATAAGCGCAATCTGACCGCCGCGCCGCGTGGCCTTGACCGATTTATTAAACGTCCCCGCGCCGCCGACCTCAACGGTTAAATCCACGCCGCGCCCATCGGTCAAAGCCAAAACTTGCTTTTCCCAATCGGGCATAGCTTTGTAATTAACCGTCTCATGCGCTCCCAACTCACGCGCCCGCGCCAGCTTTTCGTCGCTGCCGGAAGTGATGATAACTCTTGCGCCCGCCGCTTTCGCCAACTGCAAGGCGAAAATTGAGACGCCGCCCGTGCCAAGCGTTAAAACCGTGTCGCCGGCGCGCACGTTGCCGCTCTCAAACAGCGCGTTCCACGCCGTCAACGCGGCACAAGGCAACGTCGCCGCTTCTTCGTCCGACAGATGCGCCGGCACATGAGTTACGCCTTCCTCGTCCAGCGTAACGTATTCTGCCAGCACGCCGTCGAGTTCGCCGCCCAGTGCCGTTTGCGCGCCTTCGGGCGTCATCTCGCCGCCCGTCCAACGTGCAAAAAACGTCCCCGCCACGCGCTCGCCGACCTTGACCCGCGTGGCTTCCGGCCCCGCTGCCACCACTTCGCCCACGCCGTCCGAACACGGCACGCGGGGCATCGCCAAACGCGGATTGTAATGCCCATGCGCCATCAACAAATCGCGGTAATTCAAAGACACAGCCCTCATTTTCAGGACTACTTGCCGCCCCGTCGGTTGCGGTTCAGGGCGTTCAGCCAGGCGCAGCCCGTCTTCGCCAAATTGTTGAATTTCCCACGCTTTCATTGTCTCTTAGCCTTCTGGTTTATCATCTCGCCAATCTTATTTTCGTTTTGTAACTCTGCCTGTTACATAACTACCGTTACTGTAAATAATTCGTGCGGTTTGCTTATAAGCAGGTGAGCAAAAGTTTTGCGGCGTTTTGTTTTCGCTCAGAGTTACGGCTTCAGCCGTGCAACTGCCAGCGCAGCGCGGCAGTTGCTCACGCC
>JAYVJN010000598.1:0-2866 GCA_043769325.1 Acidobacteriota bacterium | reverse complement strand
TCTGCCAATTCTTTTAGCAGGTCTTCGCTAACGTCACCTCCTTGATGGTAACTATTGATTTTCCCGGTTGAAGGAAGATATTGATTTAATATGTAGGTGATGAAGGCATTTCCCTTTGCTTTCAATTTTTTTATTAAGCCGGCGGCATCTTTGAAATCTGTTGAGAGGAAGCCGTTTTCGCCAAATCTTGAAAAATCGCGTAACTCGTCTTCGTTGTCTCCGGCTAACATATTGTCAAGATAGGGGATGCCAAAAGCTGTGTATTGGTCTTGGGGAAACTCCGGTTTGGCTTGGCCGCGCCGTTCCATGATCGAACGGTTGAAATGGTGTAAGGATTGGAAAACGTAAACATAGCTGCACGGAGATTTCCCATCCGCCAGAGGCCAAATCGGGTCATCGTAATGGTCTTGTTCGCCGGTGGTTGCGCCTCTGCCGGAACGAATGGCGTAGTGATGGGGGCCGCGCGCGTAGGCTTGGCCGCGCGCTTTTTCGATTTCGATGGTGCGGCGCGAGAAGCCTTTTTCCTCGGTCTTCCGCATTCTGACCACAACATCTGTAACAAATTGCTCCGGGTGGCGTTCGTTCGCCTTGGCTTCTTCGACTACAAAAACGGCGTGGCACTTCTTGTTGACCAAACGCATGACCTGGGCAATGCGCGAACGCCGCGACGCGCTCTCGCCAAAAGCGTTCAATTCGCCGCCCAAATCAAAGCCCTCAACGGCGTCAATGATAACTAAATGGCGCGGGGCATTGGCTTCGGATTTCTCCAAAACAGAAAGCAGACGGTGCAGAAAGCCCCAATCATCGCCCGCCGTTGTGGAAGCAATGTCCACAAAAAGCACACGAGATGACGGGGGTTCCGCCAACATTTCGTGGGTTTTATCAATCTCGCACAGAATCGGCTTGATTATCTGGCTTTCATCATCAGCCGGTTTCGGATGAAAAGGGTCTTTGGGTTTGTTCGGACGGTCAAGGGCGAAGTTTTCCCACATCTTCTCTGCCACTTCAAAAGTCAAATCGGTAGAAACATAGAGAACTAATGGAAGTTTCTCTTTTTTAGCCACGCAATCTGCCAAATAACGCGAGGCTAAATGGAGCGCAAACACGGATTTACCCGTGCCGTCGGGACCAATCAGGCAAATGCTTGAGGCTGCGTCACGCGAAGGCAACTGAATGCCGTGCGCGTTGACATCAACCTCTTTACTTGGCGGCCCGAAGGCGCTGAAAAGCGTGTCGAACGAAGGAATACCGAATCTTAGTTTTTGAGGCATTTTATTCTCCTTTGAGATCCCACTTTTTGGCCAGGTCTTTTATTTGTTGGGCGATGGTTTTGCCGCCGTTTGGGGCGTTCACGAAATCTTTTACTATGTTGTCTGTTTCTGCGGCGGCGGCAATTAGCTTTTTGGCAAACCAACTGCGTCCGAGAAAACTGTATTCGCCCGCTTCGCTGTCGTCCGATGCGTTGGGCAAAAGCGAGGCGAGACCGTCGGCAATGAGCGCGTTGACGCCGGCGGGCGTGCGCTGCCAGAGGGCGGGCAGGGCGAGGTCAAAGTTTCCCACCTTATTGCTCTTGAGGTGCGCCACGCCCAGTATCTTATCGGCGACGATGCTGCGCTGGGCCGGCGTTTTGGCTTTAGCGGCGGTGAAAATGGTCTGCATCGTCTCAATGAGCGAACCGGAGTGGGCCGTCGTCACGATTAGATGGCCCGTGCCGGCGAATTTAAGCAACTCCACCCATTCGTCCGCGTCGCGGGTTTCGCCCACATAAAAGACCGCCGGCGTCTGCCGCAAAGCGTCGCGCAAGGCGTCCTTGAGACATCCCACATCGCGGCCCTTCTCGCGGGGCGTGTAATCAATGTGGTAATTGTGCGATAAAAGTCGGGTAATTTTGTTGCTGCCCAGGCCTTCAGTTATAGGCTGATACTTGGCTATTTCCGGGTAAGCGTCTTCTAACAAGAGGCGGTTTAAGCGCACTAATTCGTTGTCGGTTAGATTTTGCTTTAGTAGCTGCTTTGTCTCAGGCCGCAGTTTTATTAATGTAAACCATTCTAGTTTTCGCAGAGACGAGTCTTCAAGCAGCTTGTTAAAGTCAGGGATTAACTTCTTTATTAGTTCCTCATCGAATTGGCTGGCAGCCAACCCCGCCGCTAATAATAATTTATTGGCAGACGTTAATTTATTATGCAAGTACCGAGAAAGCGAGTCGCCATTAGGTTTCACTTTGCGAGCTAGACTTGGGAAGTCCAACAAAGCACTCTTGGTAAACTTCACATTCTCTTCAAACAACCGCGCTTCAATCGGGTCTTCAAAGGTGACTAAATGTGGGCGTCTTTTTTTACCGCTTTTGATCTCGCTGTCTTGGCTGAGGTCAACTAACCGTTTGAAAATGAGTCCGCGCAAGACTTGGCTCTTGGCTACGCCCGTTTCGCCGGTAATGACCAAAAGGCCGTGCCTGTTGCGCGCAAAAAGCTGGCCGTAAAGTGCCGCGCACAGTTCATCAATACTGTTGAGAAACTGGCTTTTATCCGGGGTTTCCAGTTCTTGCTTTGAAGCAACCTTCTTTCGTTTCTTTGGCGCATAACCTTTTGTGTCTTTTATATCACCTACGCGGCTTTTCTCGCTTAATCCCGCATTGTCGCCCTGAGACTCCGTGCGGAAAGTGAAACTCCACAGTTTACCGCCGTGAGAACGGCAAGCCAGAACGCGCCCTGTGGCTTCGGCCTGGCCAACTTTGACAGTGAGTTTGCCGGTCAGAGTTTTGGGAGGCGAAGGGTTTGGCTTGATTTCCCCCGTCACTATCGTAGATGGAACAGCAGCGCGAATTTCGCCTGTTACGGTTTGCGAGCGTTCTTCCTGGTGATGAACA
>JAYVJN010000597.1:0-4501 GCA_043769325.1 Acidobacteriota bacterium | reverse complement strand
GATATGTTACAGAACCCGCCGACGCCGGAAGACCGCATGGTCGCCATGATTAACCGCAAAAAGCCTTACGCCAGCCTCAATCACGGCACGGCTATGCTCGGCCCCAACCGTATCAACGACTGGTTTGAAGACCCGCAAGGCTTTCTCCAAGAACTGGTCAAAGGGGGCCTGATAATTCCCGGCCAGCCGCAGCAAAGCCCTTTCTTGAAACTGCTCAACTTCGACGGCCCCATGTACAAAGTCTTCACCGACGACGAACAGGAACTCTGGGCCGAGTGGATTATGTCGCTGACGCAAACGCCACCGCCGCCACCGCTCGACCCGGCGCAAGCGATGGTGCAGTTGGTCAACACTTTGCGCGCCCAACAGATGGGCGAAGGCGCTCACCAGGACGCGCAACTCACCGGCCCCGACCCGCAGGATGCCAGCCAGACGATTAAGAAGTCCGTGACCTGGTGGTTTACTCAAAACAGCGAATCGCTTATGCGCGCTCTGTCCGACGAACGTAGCGGCGTGATTCTCAAAGGCGACCCGGAACACAGCGTCTTTATCACCCAATTGCTGGCACCCTCCAACACCATGGGTCGGGCCTTCGCTGAACCTGCCGCCGGCATGGGCGGCTTGACCTGGCGCGATGTCGCTTACAATTGGATTAAAGCCGGCTGTCCGATTCCCTCTGAGGCCGTCGCAGATGGCAAGGTGGCGCGGGTCTTGCTGACCTCGTCGCAGGCCATTCGCGCGGCGGCGAAAATCTGGGGCATGGGCACCGTCCACTGATAGTTATACCAGTTGACAGTAGGCAGACCACAGATGACAGTTGGTTGCGTGGCAGCTAACTTCAGTGATTTTCTTGAACTATAGTGTTTAAGAAAAAGTTGTTTGTCCAGCCTTCAGGCGGTTCCTTTGCGACATCGTTACTTAGCCGCCGGAAGGCGGGACAAACAACGAAACTCTTTTTCTTGAAGTGTATGGCAGGTGCAATCCCAATTCTTAATACGGCTTTGTCAACTTAAATTGGTATTAATCTCTGCGCTCACATAAAAGGTAAGGCCCGGCGGTTTTTGCGTCGGGCCTTACCTTTTATCAGCAATTCTCAGTATGAAAAAAGATCGCTACCAAGTGCAGAAGAAAATAGAACGCGGATACAGCAGATTTTCACGGATTTTCGGCCTTTTCTATCCGCGTACATCCGAGTTCTATTCTGCCAAACTGAGAATTGCTGACCTTTTATGTGAGCGCAGAGATTAATTGTATTGACAAAATAGGTTGTGTGTTCAGAGTTCACACTTTAGTTTGTCCGCGCGGGGGGTAGAACGCTGAAGCGTCAACTCTAAACGCTCCGTTAAATAAATTTACGCTGTAGTTAGAGGGCGGCTTTAGGCCCGATAACAAGGGCATTTTGCGCCTCGTAGGGTTTCAAGGGGCGTTTCGCCGGGCCGCCGGTGTTGCTGCCGTCTGTGCCAAAGGTTGAACCGTGCCAGGGGCAAGTGAATTGTTTCGCTTTGGCATCGTATTCAAGCGGCCCGCCGCTATGAGTGCATTTGGCGGCGTAGGCGACAAAAGTATTCTCGCCGGTACGCGCGACTATCACTTTACCACCTTTAACGTCAATAGTTTGCGCACCACCAACCTTACCCAAAGGGCTGTCGGCGGTCAGTTTTACAACAATTTCTTCTGCCGGCATTGCCGCGCCCTGTTTGGTTTGCGCCGCAGCCAGTCCCGCCACGCTTAAAACCAGGCCGCCCGCCGTCGCGCTGACCAAAAACTGTCGCCGCGCCGGACACGCGGTTTCATGTTTTTCTACCGTTAAGTCTTTGTTATTCATAATGTTTCTCAAGCAGTTTGAATTGCTGTCGCCGTCTCTGGCCGCCAACGCAACACGGGTTTACGCGCGGCGGTGGCTTCGTCAAGACGACCAATGCGCGTGGTGTGCGGGGCGTTAAGCAACAGTTCGGGGTCAGTCACAGCCTCTTCCGCGACGGCGCGCATGGCTTCGATGAACGAATCAAGCTCTTGGTGGCCTACGGATTCCGTCGGTTCAATTAACATCGCCCCTTGCACGATGAGCGGGAAATAAATCGTCATCGGGTGGAAACCATAGTCAATCAAGCGTTTAGCGATGTCCAGAGTATGCGCGCCTTTGCGCGATTGGCGTTTATCGGTGAAAACAACCTCGTGCATCGGGTCGGCGGCAAACGGGCGGTCATACACATTTTCCAGCCCGTGCGCGATGTAACGGGCGTTTAAGACCGCCGCTTCGGTGGCTTCGCGCAGACCGTCGGGGCCGTGCGTGCGGATATAGGCGAGAGCGCGTAGCATCATGCCATAGTTGCCGTTAAATGCTTTGACACGGCCAATTGATGAAGGATAGTTAAAGTCACACTTGAAGGCGTCACCCTCTTTGACGATGCGCGGTGCGGGCAGAAATTTCTGCAATTCCGCCGTGCAGCAACTGGGGCCGCAGCCGGGGCCGCCGCCGCCGTGTGGCGTTGAGAAAGTTTTGTGCAGATTGAGGTGAATCACGTCCACGCCCATATCGCCGGGCCGCGCCACGCCGACGAGGGCGTTCATGTTCGCGCCGTCCATGTAAACCAGGCCGCCCGCGCCGTGTATGATGTCGCAGATTTCCTTGATATTTTTCTCAAACAGCCCGACGGTGTTGGGGTTGGTCAACATCAGGCCGGCCACGCCGCCTTGCGCGCAAAGTTCGCGCAAGTGGTCTAAGTCCGTGAACCCTTCGGCGGTGGAACGCACGGTTTTCACGTCAAAACCAGCCAGATTTGCCGAAGCGGGATTCGTTCCATGCGCGGAATCGGGAATCAACATATTGCGGCGTTCACCTGAAGCCGCGCCGTCACGCTCGTCAATGAAGGCGCGCATTATCATTACGCCGGTCATTTCGCCGTGCGCTCCGGCGGCGGGTTGCAGAGAGACACCGGGCAAACCCGTGATTTCCGCTAAATCCTGTTGCAGCTTATAAATAACTTCCAACGCGCCTTGCGCATCCGCTTCCGGCGCAAGCGGGTGTAAGTTGGCAAAACCGGCAATCCGCGCCACTTTTTCGTTGAGCCGCGAGTTGTATTTCATGGTGCAAGAGCCGAGCGGATAAAGGCCCAGGTCAATCGCGTAATTCCAGGTGGACATCCGCGTAAAGTGGCGCACCACATCAACTTCTGACACTTCCGGCACGCCTTCCAGGTCATCCTGACGACGCATCGCGGCGGGCAGAATTTCGTCCAAAGGCGTTTCCTCAACATCTAACGCCGGCAGACGATAACCCACCCGGCCCGGTTGCGAACGATCAAAAATCAACGCCTCGTTGTGCGACGGATGCGACGTAACTTTAGTAATTTTAGAACTCATATAACTCAGCAGCATTGGGTTCTTAGCCCATGAAATGGGTGTTAGCATAAAGCCCCGTGCGTAAGCGCGGGGTACACAGCAGCAACATATAGCCCGCGAAGGCGGGCGACAGAGCGCAACAAAACAAGTCTGTCGCCCATTTCATGGGCTTCAAGGTCTCGGTGTATTTTACCCCGCGCTTACGCACGGGGCTTTATGCTGTCGCCCGCCTTCGCGGGCTAAATACACCGTAAGCTAGGTTGCTCAATGTTCGGAGCTTACCCTTTAGCGTGTGCTAACTTGATGAAAATACACGCTGATATGTAAACCCAGAATCCTCTGCTAAACATCAATGCGCCAAACTCGTTGCGAACGAAGACGTAAAAGCGTAAGCATTTCGGATAAATCTACCAAGCCTTCCGCCTCTTTTTTCTCCGCAGAAGTCAGTTTGTCGCCGTTGTCCTGGCAGTCAAGCAAGGTTTGCAGCCGTTGATTCACGCTCCTGGGCAATTTGAACTCATCAAGGGAAACCGGCATTTCAATTTCGCTTAGTGCCTGTTTGCGCCATAAGATAAACTCCAAGCCTGGTGGCATAACCATAAAGCAGTAACCTGTTTCAACCTTTAAGCGACCCTTTGCAAATCTTGAGGTCAACGCTTTCCAGTTTTCCTAGTTGCGGCCTGTTCATAACTCTTTCAATCCTTCAGCCAGTGCGTCAATTTCGGCGCGTGAGTTGGTTTCGGTGACGCAGACGAGGAAATCGTTGGGCGCGTCGGCGTAGTAACGCGAAAGCGCGAGGCCGCCCGTGATGTTGTGTTCGGTGGCGAGGCGTGACAGGGTTTCCGTCGCGTTACGCGGGCCGCGCACGACAAATTCGTTGAAGCGCGGGGCTGAATACGGCAACGTGTAGCCATTCAATGCAGCAATCTTTTTCGCGGCGTAGGCGGCTTTTTGGGCGTTTTGCATCGCAACTTCCTGCAAACCTTTTTTGCCCATCGTTTCCATATAAATCGTCGCGGCGAGCGCGATTAAACCTTGATTTGTGCAGATGTTTGACGTAGCTTTTTCGCGTCTGATGTGTTGTTCGCGGGTTGCTAAAGTTAAAACAAATCCGCGGTTTCCATTTTTGTCGTAGGCGATTCCGGCGAGTCTGCCGGGC
>JAYVJN010000596.1:0-5977 GCA_043769325.1 Acidobacteriota bacterium | reverse complement strand
CTGACAGGCTGGAAAGCGAAGGCTACGACGTTGCCAGCGCGCGCGACGGCGAGACGGGCCTGGCGCGGGCCGCCAACGAGAATTTCGACCTGTTGATTCTGGACGTGATGTTGCCGCGCAAGGGCGGTTTTGATGTTTGCCGTGAGTTGCGGCAGCGCGGTGTGCAGACCCCAACGCTCATGCTCACGGCGCGCGGGCAGGTGAATGACAAAGTTTTGGGGTTAAAGCTGGGCGCGGATGATTATTTGACTAAGCCTTTTGACATGATGGAGTTACTGGCGCGGCTCGAAGCCTTGCTGCGGCGTTCGCAACCAGCCGCGCAGGAAACCGCGCCCGAAATCTATCAATCCGGGGCGTTGCGCGTGGACTTTCGCCGCGCCGAAATCTTGCGTGATGGCGCGCCGGTAGAACTCTCGGCCCGCGAGTATAAACTGCTGCGTTATTTTATCGAACACCCCAACGCCACGCTTTCCCGCGACGAACTGCTCAACGAAGTCTGGGGCTACAACGCGATGGTGACAACACGCACGGTTGATGTGCATGTCGCCTGGCTGCGGCAAAAACTGGAAACAAACGTGCGCCACCCCGAACTAATTCTCACCGTTCACGGCCTGGGCTATAAATTTGCCGGTTAGCGCTAGGCATCCGGCGTGATGTAAAGAATCCGCGTGCAGTGTTCGCAAACTGTAATCTCTTCGGCCAAGCGGATTTCGCTCATGGCTTGCGGGCGTACCGACATAAAGCAGGACGAACACGCGCCATTGCGGACTTCAGCCACTGCTACGCCGTCACGTAAGCGTGTGACGAGGCGATCGTAAATTTTAAGCGTAGAAGTCGGAACTTCGCGGCCCAGTCTCTCTCGCTCCTTGCGTCGTTGGATGAGTTCGGCCTCTTCCTCTTTGGTTAACTTCCCCAAGGCAGCCAGGTTTTTGTCCAAATCGCTGCGCAGACGCTTGACTTCCGGCGCGCGTTCGGCCAGAGATGCCTCGGCGCTATCCAGGATAACCATCTGTTCGAGAATCTCTTCTTCCAGTTTAGCGATGTTTTTGCGGGCGGTATCAGCTTCGCGGATGGCGGCGGTGTAGTCGTCGGTCTTCTTTGAAGCCATGAGGTTGCGTTCAGCGCGTGCTGCTTGCGTTTTATTTTCCTCAATTTCCAGATTAAGACGGTTTCGCTCACTTTGCGCCTCGTCGCGGCGCGTTTCCAATTCTCTAATTTCAGAGGCGCGCAGGTCGAATTCTTTTTCGATTTCTGCGCGCCTCTGGGGGATGGCCTTTAGGTCTGCTGTTAGTTGTTTTATACGGTTGTCGGCTTGTTGTAAGGCAATTAACTGGGCTAATTCTGCTTTCACTTATTAAATAACTCCTCAAAAAAGTAGGCAGTAGGCAATAGGCAGTAGGCAGTAGTGCTGCTGCGCCGCTTACTATTTTCAGGATTACCGAACCTTGTCCGGCTCCTGAAGATTTTCGCTAAAGACAAGTATCTGCCCTTCGTGTCTCTTTGAATATCACATAACTCAGGCCCGCCGCGCAAGCAGCTAGAAGCGAAGGCAAAGCAAAAGGCAGCGGGCAACTTTAACTGCCTACTGCCTATTGCCTATTGCTTATCTGAAAGTTATTCCGCGCCGACGGCTTTTGCGGCATTCAGCCGTCCGCCAACCAGAACCTTGCCGGCGAGAGAAGGCAAGGGGTCAACTGCATTGAGCAGACGTTCGCGCAGGTCTTTCACCGAGATTTTGGGATTTTGCGCGACAATCAAAGCCGCCACGCCAGCCACATCCGGCGTAGACATCGAATTTCCGGAGGCTTCCATGTAGGTGTTGCCGAGCCAGGTACTCAAGATTTCCTTGCCCGGCGCGGCGATGTGGACGCTCTTCGCGCCATAGTTAGAGAAGGAAGCCAATGAGTCGGAGCGGTCAAGCGCGGCCACACTCACGACGTTCGGCAGATTGTAGCCGGACGGGAAGTGCGGGCGTTTGTCGTGGTCGCTGCCGTCGTTGCCGGAAGCGGCGATAAACAAAATGCCTTCGTCATTGGCGGCGCGAATGGCGTCTTCCAAGGCTTTCGAGCGGCGGTTAGAGCCCCAACTCGCGCTGATAATGCGGACGTTTACGCCGTCTTTTTTGCGTTGGATAACATAATTAACCGCTTCGATGGCGGCTTTGGTCGTGCCGGAACCATTGCGCCCGATGAATTTGAGCGGCATGATTTGCACATTCCAGTTGATGCCGGCGATGCCGAGTCCGTTATCGCCCGCCGCGCCGATAATGCCCGCGCAGTGCGTGCCGTGTCCGTTATCGTCCATCGGGTCGGCGAGGTCGGCGGCGTCAAAACCGTGCAAGTCGTCAATTTCGCCTAATTGCTCATCTTCGTAAGCGGGCAAACTGTCGGGACGAATCCACATATTCGGCGCGAGGTCTTCGTGGGTGTATTCCACGCCGCTGTCAATCACAGCGACCACTACTTTCGCGCTGCCTTTGGTTTTAGTCCAGGCTTTGACGGCGCGAATGTCTGCGCCTTCTTTGCCGGAGCGTTGGCCTTTATTGAGCAGCGACCATTGCTCGGCCAGCATCGGGTCGTTAGGCCCGGCGGCTTCGCCGGTTTCTTCAAGAATATCGCTGTCGGCGTCTTCCTGCGGGTCTAGGTTAATGACGTTATCCGGTTCGGCATACTCAACCACGTCCGACAATTTGCTGTACTGCGCGGCAACCTCTTCGGCGGTCACGTCTTCATCAAAATCTTCGATAAAGGTCAGGCCGTTAACCGATTCGATGCGGTCATCCATGCGGTCGTGAAAACGCGCCAACACGCTTTCCACCTGTTCTTGGCTGACGCCTTTCTTAAAGCGCACGATGACTTCATCAGGGCTTAAAGCTTCTTTTGCCGGCATGGGCGGCGGCGCATCCGCAAACATTGGCCGCGAATTACAACGGCGCGGCGCATCGTCGGCTGCCGGCGCGGATTTTTCCCAACGGCTGATTTGACCAACGAAGGCCGCCAATAAAACTACGCTGACGGCCAAAGCCAAGTGACCGAGAAAATTATTACGGTTCATAATTCCTTCCTTTTTCGCTTATGCAATCCGAAAATTCGCGCCCTTAAACTTAAAGAGACGCAGTTGGCGCGAGTCGGCGCGGTATTCGGCGTCTTTACCCGCCGCGCTGAGGCGAATACGCCAGCCGGAGGCAATCATTTGCGCGCTCATTTCGCCTTTGAGCGGCGCGCCCAGAGACATATTCGGAAAATCGGCGGTCTCCACCGCTTCTTCCCGCACGTCGCTTTCCTTGACGCCCAAACGCTGCGCCAAATCCGCGCGCGCCTTTTGTACCGCTTCTTCTTTTGTCAAAGCCATATCTTTATGTCGGTTTGGACGACGAACCCGCCCGGCGCGTTGCCCGACGCAATCATAGTCCATGTCCTATTGTGCGCCTTTTCGGGCCGTCACGTCAAAGATTTTCGCGCACAAACTTAACGCAAATCGCCGAACGTATGTTGCAACAATACGGCGGCCACCAGCGCGGCGGTTTCGGCCCGCAAAATACGCCCGCCAAGAGTGACGCTCTGCCAGCCGGCATTTTGCGCCAAATTGAGTTCTTCGTCCGTCCAACCGCCTTCCGGCCCGACCAACGCAACGGTGGACGCGACAGCAACATTTGCCGGAAAAGCCGCGCCGCCGCGTTCGCTGAAAATAAACCGCGCCGCGCCATCCGCTTCCTCGACAAACGACGCAAATACCGCGCATTCAGCGATTTGCGGCACAACGGCGCGGCCCGCTTGTTTAGCCGCCGCCAATGCGATACGCCGCCAGCGCACACCGCGTTGCGCCGCGTCGCGGGCGTCACGCAAGCGCACATCGGCCCGCGCCGTCTGCATCGGCACGATGCGCGTCACGCCCAATTCCGTCGCTTTTTGCACCACCAAATCGAACTTTTCGCCCTTGAGCAACGCAACGGCAAGCGTCAAATCAAGGGGTGATTCGGGTTGCGCCGGCGCGACTTCCGCTAAAATTTCCAGCGTCGCGCCGCGTTTGCCGCTTTCTTTGACCAAGCCGCGAAATTCACGGCCCGCGCCGTCAAACACAAAAACCTCGTCGCCCACGCGCAAACGCAGCACATCGCGCAAATGACGCGCTTCTTCCTCGCCCAATACAACGGTATTTGTTTGGTGGACGAAGTCTTCCGGCGGAGCGTAAAAACGTCGGCGTGTCATAAGCGGACTTAGATCTTCACCTTCATTCCCAAGTTTCGCGCCAAAAAGCCCCATTTGTCGGCGGATTCTTCGATTTGCTTCGCCGTTGGTTTGCCCGCGCCGTGTCCGGCTTTGGTTTCGATACGAATCAGGACGGGCGCGGGGCCGGCTTGGGCGTCTTGCAGCGTCGCCGCGAACTTGAAACTATGGCCCGGCCAGACACGGTCGTCGTGGTCGGCGGTGGTCACTAAAGTCGGTGGATATTTCGTGCCGGATTTAATGTTATGCAAGGGCGAATAGGCGTATAAAGCCTTGAATTCGGCAGGGTTATCGGATGAACCGTAATCCGAAGTCCAGGCCCAGCCGATGGTGAATTTCTGGAAGCGCAACATATCCATCACGCCGACAGCGGGCAGTGCCGCGCCGAATAAATCGGGCCGTTGTGTCAAACACGCGCCGACGAGCAAGCCGCCGTTGGAACCGCCGCCGATGGCGAGTTTGGGCGTCGAGGTGTATTTGTTTTTGATAAGCCACTCTGCCGCCGCGATGAAATCGTCGAAAACATTCTGTTTCTTTAACTTAGTGCCGGCTTCGTGCCATTCTTCGCCATATTCGTTGCCGCCGCGCAGGTTGGGTTGCGCGAAGACGCCGCCCATCTCCATCCAAACCAGCAAAGACGTGCTGAAAACCGGTGTCAGAGAGATGTTAAAGCCGCCGTAGCCATAGAGATAGGTCGCATTTTTGCCGTCCAGTTTGACGCCTTTCTTGTGGGTGATGAACATCGGCACGCGCGTTCCGTCTTTGCTGTTATAGAAAACTTGTTGGGTGACGAAATCTGCCGGATTGAAAGCAATTTTCGGCTGGCGAAAGACCGCGCTGGCCCCGGAAACCATATCGTAACGGTAAATCGTGGTCGGCGTGGTGAAATCGCCGTAAGCGTAGAAAGTCTCCTTGTCCTTATTTTTGCCGCTGAAACCTTCAGCCGTGCCGATGCCGGGCAGTTTCACTTCGCGCACGAAAGAGCCGTCGGCGCGGTGAATTTTGACCTGCGTGTAAGCGTCGTGGAGGTAGCGGCAGACGAGCATATCCCGGTTGAGTAGGCTGACGCCTTCAAGCGCGTCCTGGCCTTCGGGGATGACGGTTTTCCAACTTTCGCGTTGTGGTTGCCGCGTGTCAATGGCGATTACTTTGCCGCGCGGCGCGTTGAGATTGGTCTGTAACCAAAAGACGGGGCCGTCGTTGCCGATGAACGAATAGAGCGCGTCGAAATCGTCGAGAAGTTTGACGACTTGCGCGTCGGGGTTGGTTAAATCCTTGTAATAAAGGCGGTTCTTGGGGTCTGTGCCTTGCCAGACATTGATGAGCAGATAACGCCCGTCTTCCGTAACGCTCGCGCCGAAGCCCCATTCTTTTTCGTCAGGGCGTTCGTAAACCAATTTGTCTGCGCTTTGCGGCGTGCCGGCGCGATGATAGTAAAGTTTCTGGTAATAATTGACGGCTTTAAGCGAATCTTCGCCCTGCGGTTCGTCGTAGCGGCCATAATAAAAGCCTTTGCTGTCCGGCGTCCACCAAGCGTCAGAGAATTTCACCCACTTGAGTAAATCGGCTAAATCCTCTCCGGTGTCAATGTTACGCACGCGCCACTCTTGCCAGTCCGAGCCGGAAGCGGACAAAGAATAGGCCATCCACTTGCCGTCGTCGCTGATGGAAAGGCCGGAAAGCGCAATCGTGCCGTCGCCGGATAACTTGTTGGGGTCAAGCAAAACGCGCGGCGTGGCTTCCAGATTTTC
>JAYVJN010000595.1:0-6278 GCA_043769325.1 Acidobacteriota bacterium | reverse complement strand
AAACCAGTGGACAAGTGACAGTTGACAAGGGATAGTGGCGTGTTTCCCGCCGGGCCGGTTGCCATCGGCAAGCGCGGCGGGCCGACGCATCCGGTTTGGCGGTTAAACTTCAACCCTTGATTCGCATATAATATTTGTTTAGCGGCTTGCGGAGGCCAAAATCCGGCTAAATGGACGAGCCAAAGTTTTTTGGTTGGTTGAAATGTCAAATTTGTTGCGCGTATTTACAGTTTGAACTTGGAACCTTGAACTTGGAACTCCTACCTCTTAATGCAATCATATTACGGATGCGGGGTATTCCATTGGATTGTCGGTGCACGAGTATTTCCACAATTCTTTTAGCATATTCTGGCATAGCGTGTGCAAGAAATCGTCGGTGGGGGCGTTCAGAAAACGGCGCAAGTTTGCGAAAGAGAGGGAAAACTAATGAAAAAAAGTTTATTTGTGTTGTTGACGCTGGTTTTGGGCGTGTCTGCCGCCGTGTTTGTTTACGCCCAGAAAAGCCGGAACACGCCGCCGCCAATTGACCGGCGGCCCGTCGTGCGCGAGGAAAGTTTCGACGTGGATGTATTGATAAACGGGCGTTCCACCGAAGAATACTGGCATCGCGGGCGTGGTTACGTCGAGGCCCTGGCGGGCGAGGAGTACGAATTGCGCGTGCGGAATCCGTTGGGCGCGCGCGTAGCGGTGGCCCTCTCGGTGGACGGTCTGAACACGATTGACGCCAAGCGCGCCTCCGCTGCCGACGCCAGCAAATGGGTCATCGAACCTTACGGCACGATAACGATAAAAGGCTGGCAGATGAGCGATTCCCGCGCCCGGCGTTTTTATTTCACTTCGGAACGCGATTCCTACGCCGCCAAAATCGGGCAGACCGGCAACTTCGGCGTCATTTCTGCCGTCTTTTACCGCGAACGCCGCCCCGTCGTGATATTGCCGCGCGACGAAGAACGCGAAGACAAGGCCCGCGCCAATGAATCCCAAGCCCCCGCCGCCGCCGGACGCAGTGCCGCCAAAGCCGCGCCCGCCGACGATTACGCCGCCACCGGCATCGGGCGCAACACCCGCCACGACGTTACTTGGACAAACCTGGAACTGGAATCACAACCCGCCGGCGAAATCACGATGCGCTACGAATTCCGCGACGCCCTCGTGCGCCTGGGCGTCTTGCCGCGCAACCCGCCGCGTTACGCGCCCGACCCTTTAGAACGCCGCGAACGCGCCAAAGGCTTTAACGACAATAGTTACAGCCCCGAACCACCACCGGAATAAAGTGGCGCAACGGAAACCCTGTAAAGACGCAGCGATGACAGTCGCCGCGTCTTTTTTTGTAGTTTTATAGCGGCGATTTGACCATCGCCGCCCGCCCGCCGTAAACTGTTTTTTGCTTTATTCTCAGCCACAAACTTAGGAAAAACCATGTCACATAATCTATTCAACACGCTGCAATCATTCAGCGCGGGGCAATTTTATTCTCTGCCGCAATTGGAAACAGAGGGCGTCGGCCCCGTCTCGCGTCTGCCGGTGAGCATCCGCATCGTGCTGGAATCGGTGCTGCGGAATTACGACGGCAAGAAAATCACGGAAAACGACGTGCGCACGCTGGCGAATTGGCGCGCGCTGGCGGAACGCACGGACGAGATTCCGTTTGTTGTGGCGCGGGTGCTGCTGCAAGACTTTACGGGCGTGCCGCTCCTTGTTGACCTGGCTGCGATGCGTTCGGCGGTGGCGGCTTTGGGGCGCGACGCCAAGCTGATTGAGCCTTTGGTTCCCGTTGATTTGGTCATTGACCATTCGATTCAGGTGGATTACGCGGGCAGCGAAACAGCGTATCAAAAGAACCTGGAACTGGAATTTGAACGCAACGCGCAGCGTTACCAGTTTTTGAAGTGGGGAATGCAAGCCTTTGAAACATTTAGGGTTGTGCCGCCGGGCATTGGCATCGTGCATCAGGTCAACATGGAATATCTGGGGCGCGGCGTCTTGGCAAAAGACGGCGTTTACTACCCCGACACGCTCGTCGGCACCGATTCGCACACGACCATGATTAACGGCCTCGGCATTGTGGCCTGGGGCGTGGGCGGCATCGAAGCCGAAGCCGGTATGTTGGGTCAGCCGGTTTACTTTTTGACGCCCGATGTCGTCGGCGTGAACCTCACCGGCAAGCTGCCCGAAGGCACAACCGCGACGGACTTAGTTCTAAGGGTGACGGAAATGCTGCGGGCGGCGAAAGTGGTGGGCAAATTCGTCGAATTTCACGGCGCGGGGGCGCAAGCCCTGCCCGCCACAGACCGCGCCACCATCGCAAACATGGCCCCAGAATACGGCGCGACGATGGGCTTTTTCCCCGTTGACGAGGAAACCTGCAACTATTTCACCTCCACCGGACGCAGCGTGGAACAGGTCAACGCCATTCGTGACTACTTCAAAGCGCAAGGGCTTTTCGGCATTCCCGACGCCGGCGCAATTGATTACACAACGGTTTTAGAGCTAGACCTGGCAACGATTACACCCGCCACCGCCGGGCCGAAACGCCCGCAAGACCGCATCGAAATCGCCAATCTCAAGACCAAATTTACAGAGTTGTTCACCACGCCCGTCGCCGGTGGCGGTTACGGCAAAGCCGTCGAGGAACTCGTCCGCGCCTATCCGGTCAAAGGCGAGACGCACCGCACCCTCGGACACGGCGACGTGGTTATCGCCGCCATCACCTCTTGCACCAACACCTCCAACCCCTCGGTCATGTTAGCCGCCGGGCTGCTGGCGAAAAAGGCCGTAGAAAAAGGCTTGAAAGTCCCGCCGACAGTCAAAACCTCGCTCGGCCCCGGCTCAAGGGCGGTCACGGCGTATCTCGAAAAGACGGGCTTGCAGCCATATCTTAACCAAATTGGCTTTAATCTTGTCGGCTACGGATGTACGAGTTGCATCGGAAACGCTGGCCCGCTTGAACCGGCAATCGAAGAAGTCATTATAAATCAAGATGTTGTGGCAGCCAGCGTGCTTTCCGGCAACCGCAATTTCGAGGCGCGTATTCATCAAAACGTGAAGGCCAATTTCCTCATGTCGCCGCCGTTGGTGGTGGCGTTCGCGTTGGCGGGGCGTGTGGACATTGACCCTGAATTGGAACCCATCGGCCAATCGCCCGACGGAACACAAGTCTTTTTGCGCGACTTGTGGCCGACGCTGGCAGAAGTCAGCGAACTACTTAGCGCGGCTTTCGACGCCGAGACGTACCGCAAGTTGTATAGCGAATTTGCCGAACAGAACCCGCTCTGGAACGCGATTCCTTCGAGCGTGGGCGACGTTTACGAGTGGGACAGGGCTTCGACTTACATCCAAGAGCCGCCGTTTTTTACCGGCTTCGGGATGTCCGCCGGAACCATCAACAACATCGAGGGCGCGAAGGCTTTGGCGATTTTCGGCGATTCCGTGACCACCGACCATATCTCGCCCGCCGGCGCGATTAAGCCCGCTTCGCCCGCAGGTTTTTACTTGCAAGAGAACGGCGTAGAGGTTGCAGACTTTAACTCTTACGGTTCGCGGCGCGGCAATGACCGTGTGATGGTGCGCGGCACCTTCGCCAACGTCCGCATCAAAAACCTGATGGTGCCCGGCACGGAAGGCGGCGTAACAGTCTGCGACGGCGAACAGATGTCCATCTACGACGCGGCCATGAAACACCAAGCCGCCGGCACGCCGCTGATGATTTTCGCGGGCCAGGAATACGGCACAGGCAGCAGCCGCGATTGGGCCGCCAAAGGCACCAGTCTGCTTGGCGTCAAGGCCGTCGTGACGCAGAGCTTTGAGCGTATTCACCGCTCCAACCTGGTCGGCATGGGCGTCTTGCCGCTGCAATTCAAAGAAGGCGCGAACGCCGCCTCGCTTGGCTTAGACGGCACGGAAACCTACGCCCTGACCGGACTCGACGGCGACGTAAAACCGCGCCAGGACGTGACGCTGACCATCACACGCCAAGATGGTACAATGGAAAGCGTCCCGCTCACCTTGCGCATAGACACGCCCATTGAGATTGACTATTACCAACACGGCGGCATTTTGCCCTACGTCTTGCGGCAGTTGTTGGCGTAAGGCAAATTCAAGGCTAAAAGAGGTGTGTTGCTTAGTCAGCAGCAATTCTCAGTTTGAACCAACTGGAAGATAATGAAGGCAGAGAGAACACGGGTGAGACGGATTTTTACGGATTTACCGAGGATTATTTGACCCTATTATCGGTGGCAATCCGTTCTCATCCGTTTAATCAATATTCCCTTTAATTACTCGCTATTCGTCGTCTTCATCGTCGTCCCAATCGGGATATTGTCCCGGAGCTTTGCCGTGTGTTTCGATAATATGCGTCTCTTTAACTTTCGGGTCCGGTGGCGCGATGCTTTCTAAGGTCACGTCAAACTCCCAACTGTCGCCGAAGTCGAAGAGATAATTCATCGTTTCGCCGGGGGTCAGGGGAACTTCGCCGATACGCACGTCGGCGCTGGTAATTTTCTCCTCCATGTATGAATGCCCGGCCCGCACGGTTCGGCCAAAATGGTTGCGGTAAGTGAATTCGTGTAGGTGGTCGTTGTCAAAGTCGAAAGCGTAGAGAATCACGTCGCTCAAATTTTCCAGGACAAAATCGCCGGGAATGGTGATGCGCCGCCAGGCCGCATAGCGTTTGAGCACCGCTTTGAAAGTGTAGATACCGGCGGTGAATTGATGAATTTCCAGCTTGAGGATGTTTTGCCAGGCAGGGAAATAGGGCTGAAACATGGGTTGCAAGGCGTTAAACTCGGCCTTGTCCGACGGTTCAGGCTCATCATCAAACAGGAGAAATGATGCCGCGAACATTTGAGAGAGCAGGGCCTGGCCATCAGGCTGAGAGCGCAAAATAAGCTCCAACGCTGCTAATCCCCAGGCTGTTGGCGTAATGCTCTTGATAGTCCAACCTTCGCCCGCCGGCGTCTTGCCGGTGGTGATTTTCACCCAACCAAACATCTCCAGGAGCGCCAAATTGTGCCAGCCGGGGATATAGCGCAAAGTATTAACATCCCAATCCTTGCTACCCCCGACATTGATGCGGCCCTTTTTCAATCGCCCGAATAAACCCATTACTTTGCTCAACGCTCCCTGTGAATCACGCTCGCCAAGGATTTCCGTCGAACCGTGCAATAACCAGGCTTCCAAAAGCGTAAAGTATTGCTCGGTAAGGTTCATGGCGCGCCAGGTTTGACAGAGCATGGCATTCGGCGTCAGCAACCGCGCTTTTCCCTCAGCCACCAGGCGCACCAGGCCCGTCACGCGGAGCAACAAATACAAGCCGTTGAGATGCGGGAATGACTTTTGCACCGGACGTTTGAGACGCACATCAATCGAGCGCGCCAGGAGCGCGTTCAATTCCGGTAGGATGTTTATAGGGAGTAGCTGGTTTTTGCCGCCGGCCGCCACTTTGTGTGTGGCGAGGTAGTCCAACAAGACCGCAAAGTCGGACAAAATTGTCCCCGGCCCGTGTTCGTCAATGGTTTGTTCGCGCAAGAGTTGCTCGCCGGCAGCCGTAAGTTTGTCGCTCATGCCGCCCATTATCAGCAAACCCTACCGGAAATGGCAAATGCAACGGCGTCTTTTACTTTCACGGGTAGCTTGCTAAAATGCGCGGCGAGAGGAAATTTGCCAAATGTCTGCTTTACCCAAACCCTTTTACACGCTGGAAGAATACTTTGCTCTGGAACTCGTGTCCGAAGAAAAGTATGAGTATTGGAACGGCGACGTTTTCGTTATGAGCGGGGCCAGCCCACAGCATGAGCGTATCACGCGGAATCTCTTAACCGGATTGGACACGGCCTTGGAAGACCGGCCTTGCGAGGTATTTCCCTCGAACTTACGGGTTAAAGTTCCGGCTTTTCCGCCTTATCGTTACCCTGATGTAACGGGAGTCTGTGGCGAACAAACGTATGAAACTATCGGCGGAGTGAGTGTTCTCACTAACCCGATGCTGATTGCCGAAGTTCTCTCGCCTTCCACCGAATCATTTGACCGGGGCGAAAAATTTACTTACTACCAGTCAATCCCAAGTTTCTGCGAGTATTTACTGTTAGCCCAAAACCGCCCGCACATCGCGCATTACGTCAAAGAAACCAATGGGCGTTGGCTTTATGAAGAAGTCATAGGAATGGACGCGAGTTTGCACATTGTGACGCTGGATTGCACGTTACCACTGAGCCGCCTTTACCGTCATGTCAACTTTGCCACAGCCGAACGGAGCAACTATCCGCGCGCCATAGAATAAA
>JAYVJN010000594.1:0-6918 GCA_043769325.1 Acidobacteriota bacterium | reverse complement strand
TGGGATGTAAAAATTGGCGACACTTTTCACGGCGCAATGACCTTTTGCGCGATTCAGGCTATCAGCCAGGCCAGCCGTCAAATTACTTACCATGAACTGCACTTGAGGTTGCAGCAAATCCTTGACAGCCAAGGATATACCCAACACCCGCAATTAGAAGGCAAGGCTGTCAACAAAGACAGACAACTCTTTAGTTAGCTGCCACCGTTTGAGAGCGCAGACCATCATGATGAGGACAATGTTATGGCAACCCAAGTAAGCGTTTTACAAAAAGATTGGAACGAAATTCGTAAGGTTCTGAAAAAAAGCCAGGGCGAAAGCGCGGCCCGCTCAACGCAAAGCTCCGAAGAACGGGAGTTACGAAATTACTTTGGCGATGATAAGTTTGAGGAATTGCGCGGGTTCGCGCTCAGAAGCGACACCATTCGCAAGGAGCTCGGCAATGTTATTTTGCTGCCGGGCATCATGGGTTCCAGCCTGTTGTCCGTTAAAGAAGGCGATGAGGATACGGTTTGGCTGAGTTTACGCAGCCTGGCCTTTGGCCGCTTGGGCCGTTTGGAATTAAACGACGACGGCAAAACCAACAAAAACGGCGAAACGATTAAGGCTCCGACGGTGTTCGGCGGCCTGTTTCGTGGTTTTATGTTTGATTATTACAGCCTCGCTCTGGAAGCCTTACAAGCGGAGCATTTTTCTTACGACTGGCGGTTGGATGTCCGCACATCGGCGGACCGGTTCGCCGATTTCGTCCAACAAAAGTTCGCCGGACAAAAAGTTAGTCTGGTCGCGCATTCAATGGGCGGTCTGGTCGCCCGTTCCTTCGTCAAACAGTATCCTGATTTGTGGAAGGGTATGCAGGGCAACTTAATCATGCTCGGCACGCCCAACCACGGATCGTTTGACGCGGTGCAGGCTTTGATTGGCGAAAATCAGACAATTCAAAAGCTCGAAAAATTTGACATTCGCCATAGTTTGTCAGAGCTAATGGCAATTTTCCACTCTTTCCCTGGCCTCTACCAACTTTTACCGCAAAAGAACTTTGACCCGCGGGTTTACGAAAAAGAGACCTGGAGCAATTTTCCCACCGTCAGATTTGCCACGCATTTGCTGGCAGTGGATAAGTTTTATCAAGAGCTTAATGTGCCGGCAACGGCAGACCAAACGCGGATGTTTTACATTGCCGGCACAGGTTTTAAGACTCTGGATGGAATAAAAAGTATTGACAACGGCAGTTTTAAGTTTACGGAAACTACCGACGGCGACGGCACGGTCTCGCACAAACTCGGTCTGCTGGATGGGCTCAACACATTTTACGACACGGAAAACGAGCATTCCGATTTGCTCAATGGCGACAAGGTTTTGGACGCGGTCAAAGACCTGATTCAGAAAGGCTCAACCACCGCGCTGCCAGACAAAAAACCGGAAGTGTCCAGCCGGGGCGCGCGAAAACCCTCCACGATTAACGAGCGGGAGACGGAATTGGTGGGTGCCATCATCGGAGCAGTGCGTTCGGGCGAAACTCTGGAACCGGAACAGATTGCCAATATTGAACGAAAAATCCAACGCGCTATCTGGGGCGGCAAAGAGTACACCAAAAGCGAAAAACAAGAAGCCCCGCCTAAGCTTGCCGTTGAATTGATTGAACAAGACATAGCAAGATGCGACGAGGCCGTCATCGTGGTCGGAAAATACTCCGACTTGCCGCCGCGCGGGGCTTGTTCGGCCATTGACCGCAAGCTCAATTACCGCATCAGCTTAGGCCATATTAGCGGCATTATCGGCTCTGAATTAGGGCAACTTTTCTTTGTTCCGTATAACATTTCCCGCTCCACGCAAACACCTGACGCGCCGGAGGCCGGAACAGAAACCGCCCAAAGAGAGATGGCCCCCGGTGAAACTACCGAACAGACAATAATTTTGGCCGGCGCGGGCAGTTATGGAAAATTCAGACGCGACGACCTGCGTTATTTAACCATGAATGTCGCCCTGGCGGTCTTGGCTTTGGAGAAAAAACGCTTTGGCATAGTCTTGATTGGCACAGGCTTAAACGATTTTTCGGTTGACCGCGCCGTCCGCAGTATTTTGTCCGGCATAGCCGATGCGTTGGCGCGTTATCCGCGAGACAGAGAAGCGGTTATTGAGGCAATAAGCCGGAGCGCCGGAGCTAAAGCCAAGAAAAAGGATGAATCGCCAAGCGAAATGACGGTGGCTATTTATGAAACTAAACCGGAACGGTTCCAGAACCTGGTAACCGTTATCAAAGATTTAGCTCATAAAGAGTTGAAAAACGCGGAGAACGGAGAAAAAAACCTATCTCCGATTGAGAACGTCCAAATTATTTTTGACGAAAAGAAGGTCAAAGCCTTAAACGATGAGGAAAGGGAGGCGCATAAGAAGGCGCGCGAAGAAGAACAGAAAAAGGCGGAAAAACTGCCCTTCTGGGTTTTAAGCGAAGAGCAGAACAACGTCACACGCATTACGGTGGCGCGAAATTACGCCGGGCAAAAATTCATCTTGACTGCTTTAACCGCAACGGCGGCTCTGCCGGAGCGTGAAATTTCCGTGCAAAACTGCGTCATTGATTCGTTGACAGAAAAGATCAGGAAGGCGAGTAATCTTGACAAACAACAGAGATACGGGCGGTTACTGCATTCGATTTTAATCCCCGAAGAGTTTCAATGCTTGATTGACGCCAGTAAGCCTTTGGTCTTACTGCTTGACAAATCTTCGGCTTCAATCCCTTGGGAGATGGTTTGCTACGGTGGTTCACACGGATTTTCCACCTTTGGCGTAGAATTGCAATTAAGCCGCCAGTTCAGCACCACTTCCGCGCCTGTCGCCAGCGTGCCGCCGCCGCTCAATGACGATTTCAAAGTTCTCATAATCGCCAATCCCGCCGCCGGGGACTTGCATCTGGAGGGCGCGGCCCGCGAAGGCCGTGAACTCAACGCCTTTTTTGAAAACTTGAACCAAACCAGTCCAATCGAAATCAAGGTTGACAGTTGCATCGGTGAATACGAGTGCGACCTGGTAGAGGTTTTGACCAAGATTTTCACTGAAGAGTACGACCTCATTCATTTCTCCGGTCACGGCTTTTACGACCCGAAAGATGAAACTAATCGCGGTTGGGTTTTTGGCAAACGCAAAGTTACCGAAAACGTCGGCGGGGTAGAGCAAGAAGTGGAGAAATTGCTGGTTATATCTCCCCGCGAGATTTTCCGTCTGCGAAAAGTGCCGCGTTTGGTCTTCGCCAACGCCTGTTTCTCTTCACAAACCGCCGATGGCAACATTTCCACCGAAGGGACAATTGCCACCAGTGAAAGCAGTAAAAAACTCGCCGGCATCGCCGAAGCGTTCTTTGCCCGCGGCATCGAAAATTACATCGGCGCGGGCTGGCAAGTCAATGATTCTTTGGCCGTCAAATTCGCGCAAACATTCTACGAAACCGCGTTAACGCTGAACTCGGAAAAAAAGTACAACACTCTCAGCGAAGCCTTGAAAACTGCGCGCCAGGAAATCAAAGATAAAATTCCCAACACCACCTGGGGCGCATACCAACACTACGGCGACGCCAGCACCAGATTGGTTAGGGTAATCAAGAAATAACCGCCGGAGTAAAGGAGCGATATGAGCGACGAAAATAAAACTGCTACCACTGAACCGGAAAAACCAAAACCCCGCGATAAATGGGAGAGAGCGCAAATCATCGGACAATTGCTGCTGCCGATAGTAATTGCTTTTGCGGGAATTATTATCGCCAGGCAAGACAAAATAAACCAAGAAGAAAACTTGCAGGCAGATCGTGTGACGACAATGCTTGAACATCTTGGAAGCGAGCAAAAAATAGAGAGAGATTTAGCTAGAAAGGTCGTCGTTCACCTGGCCAATAGCGGGAAAATTCCACCTGAAATTGTTCCGGCTTTAGTGGAAACCAATGCTGAACAAGTTGAAAAAAAGACCGATGACGAGATTCAAAGCTCAACGGATTCTCTGGCTACGGTGGCTACCCAAAGCGAGAATAGCGAAACCAAAGTGGAAGCGAAAGGTTCTCTGGTAAATCTAACGACAACCACCAATCGAAGAGTCGCACTTGCTTCGACCACTTCACTGAACAAGATTGACGCAACATCTGCCAATGCGCTGCCAGCCAGAGTTTATTTACAAGTGCAGAAAGACGCTAGCCGTGAACTTGCAACCATCCTTCAAGCCAGATTGAAAGACGCTTCACTGCTTGCGCCCGGCGTTGAGGGGGTGAATCAGGTTCCTGACAAAACCGAGATTCGTTACTTCAAAGGCGGCAGCAATACTGACGCTGATTTAGCCGCCATTACTAATGTGTTGACCGCTTTAGGCATTAAAGACGCCAAACTGGTTGACCTTTCTGCCAGATATCCAAATTCACCGGCCCGCCCCCGACACTATGAGATTTGGCTGGGCAATAACACCAACCATCAATAAGGAGATAATATGGCTGATAAAATAAAAAAGACGACCCGCAATGTTTCTGCCGCGAAAGCTTTGGCGCGGGATGCTGCGCCCCGCACGACGAGCATCTATCAAGTGCGCTTCTATTCGGGCGATTATCTTGAACGGCAGCAAAAGGCTAATGCGGATGGCGCGAAACTTTACTATGAGCAACACTTTAACAGCAGTTCTTCGCGCGATGCCAGCTATTCGTGTGTTGTCGTCGGCTCAAATGCCTCAAACACCAGCAAGAACTGGGGCCGTTGGTACGCGCAGGCTATCGCCCGTGAGTTCGGGAATACAGTTGGCGGTAGCGACGGAATCTTAGTCGGCGGCTTTGGCGGCAGGGGCGATGGCAACGTCAAACATACCAATATGCCGGCAATTTTGGCAGAACCATTGTTTGCCAGCAATCCGCGTCATGCCGAAATCATCAAAGGCGATGACGGGCAAACGCGCCTGGCCCGAATCCTGGTGGAAAGTATTCAAAGGTTTTTGCCGCAAGGGGGATTAGTTGCCTTTAGCATCGGCCACAAAGGGAAACGCTCTGCCCCAAATGACATGGGCGCGCCTGTTTTCGGCGGTGGCACAGAGGCGCAATTTGCCGAAATTGTGTTGCAAAAAGCCCAAGTCATGCTTGACCAAATCAGGGTAGAAGAGACCGCACGGGTACTTCGCGTGATGCGCGGCACTCAGGAATTATGGCGCGTAGTTTTAGATGAGGACGAAATTCTCCGCCTTGATTCTGAGCGTAATCTTGTGCAAATCCTAATTAATGAGTAGGTGGCCTTTTCTCAAAGGCTGTTTGAAAATCAACAAAATGGTCATAGAACTATTTCCATCGCCGCAAAAAATAAAAGGCGCAAATAGTTGGTCGGCAAACTACGGCTAATTAGTTTTTCTTTAGCCATTTCACAATCTCAGCCCGCAGTTCTTCTTCGCGCACGACACTGTTATAGCGCCAGACTATTTTACCGGCGCGGTTGATAACGGCGGTGCTGGGAATGGCTGAGGGAAAACCGAAGCGGGCTTTGTCGGCTTTGCTGGCCCCGACCCAGACAGTCAGATTGAGATTGGTGTCTCGCACAAAGTTTTTCACTAGTTCCAGTTCGTGGGGTTCATCCAGCGAAGCGGCAATAAACGTCACTTTTTGGCCCGCGAATTCCTTGGCTAACTCTTGTAAAATCGGCATTTCGCGGCGGCACGGCCCGCACCATTGCGCCCAAAAATTGAGCACCACAACGCGCCCGCGTAACGCGCTCAAACGCTGTTCCGCGCCGGTTAAGTCTTGCAAAACGAGTTCCTGCGCGGTCTCTTTAGCGTGCGCGGCGCGGTCTTCTAAAACCTCTAGCGAGTCAACTTTCAGGTAATGTTTGCCGCTACTGCGCCGCGTTGCGCCTTTGATGTCAACGCGCTGCGCCATGTATTTCAGCCAGTTGTCGCCGCCTTTGGCAAACTTGCCGTCTTCCAGCAAATAGAGCGTAAACTTTTTGCCGCGCCAGTCTTTAACCGCTAACGCCGCCGCGATGCCGCTCTTCGCGCAACGCTCTGCACACTCCATATCGGCTTTTGTGCCATATGGCGTGGTAGCGCGGTCAGCCTCCTCCCAACAACCGGCACAAACCACCTGTCCCGTAAGAGTTACACTCCGCGCCGCTGTCCTTTTCTGCGCCATCAGGCTGATAGACAGAGCCAGCAATAATCCACCACAGATTAAGATTCGCTTCATATTCATCCCTCTCCTCTGCAACGGGTTGAAATCCCGCGCCCTTGTGAATATAATGCGCCCTGTTCATAGAACCAAGCCGCCGTCAGCGGATTTGTTCTGAGTTGGGCCGTTAGCTCAGTTGGTAGAGCAGTTGACTCTTAATCAACGGGTCGCAGGTTCGAGCCCCGCACGGCTCATGTGCAAACAAAGCACTTAGGGCAATCGTAATGGTTGCCCTAAGTGCTTTTCTACCCCTCTTTCTACCCATTCGCTTTACGCTTGCCATATTTTGCGCCTTTATCCGGCCCGCGCTGGCTTCGTCGCGCCTTGAGCTTTTCCACATCGGCTAAGGTCAGGATATGGTCTCGTCCGATTTTCTCCGGTGCGATGTGGCCCGCCAAAATGAGTTGGCGCACACGGCCCGGCGTCAGGCCCGCCAATTCCGCCGCTTCGTTGGTTGAAAATAGTTCTTTCCCCATACACCCCAATCATACACGAAAAAGATTCTAACGCAAGCGTATTTCACCTTGACAAGTAACTATCGTATGCGTTAATATCTTTCTTGTCAGTTGATAGTAATTTCACTTGAAAGGAGCTTAGCACACCATGTTTTACTTAACCGGAATCGAACAACTAACCAAAGCGATTGCGCGCTGCAAAGCCTATCGCCCGCACGTCAAGATTGTTGAGTTTGGCCTTTACGCCGTAACGGGCGAAAGCGGCAGCCGCTACGTTGTGTCATGCCA
>JAYVJN010000593.1:0-3523 GCA_043769325.1 Acidobacteriota bacterium | reverse complement strand
CCGGCTTGGTCGGGTTCGCGGCTGAGGAAATCCAGGTATTGCTGGCGCACAAAGAAACGCGCGGATTCCAAAGGATTGGGCAAAATCTGTCCACGAATCTCGCCGCCGGGGAAGTTGGCGGTGTGGACGTTGAAATACATCAAGCCCTTCTTGAGATTGGCTACTTGGGCCGGCGTGACGGCAAAGGTGGCGTTGGTGACTGTTCCCGTGCCTAAATTAAACAGCACGGGGGCGTTGACGCCGACGTGGGCGAGGCCGTGAATGTGGGCGGCGGTCTGGGCCGAACCCAAGCCGCTAAAGCTCATATTAACCATGATTTGCGTCTCGGCGGCGTTGAGCGTGACGGTTCCCGAACCGGTAGCTGTTGAGCTATTGGTTGGGACTTCTTGCCCACTTGATAGCTGGGCGGTGTAAGTAGCGCCACTCGGCGCGGTGGAGTCGTTGTCAGTGATATTCATCGTCGCCGCTAGGGGCGGGATGCGTATAGTGTTGGGGCCTGAACTGCCCAAGCGCAACATAAACGTCTCGCTCGGTTCGGTGAACATATCATCTACCAACGGAATGGTAACAGTTTTGCTGATTTCTCCTGGTGCAAAGGTCAAAGTCCCGACGGTGGTCGTATAATCGCAATGCTGTGCAGCCGTGTTGCTGTTGACACAAGGAAGCGGCGGGTTGAAAGAAAAGTTATCGCTAGTGCCGTAATCAACTGAAGCCGTGATAGCCGTATTTCCTGAACGGTTGACGGTAAAACTAACACCGCCCGCGCCTTCGTTAGCCGTGTAGGTGTCCGCGCTCAATTGGACAACTGACGGCACAGGTTCATCGTTGATAATCGTTCCTTGTCCCTGGTTGTCGGCAATGGTAGCGTTGGCCGGGTTGGAGAGGTTGACGAAAAAGGTCTCATCCGGTTCAAACATCGTGTCACCATTGACTTGCACGGCTACGGTTTTACTCGTCTCGCCAGGACTAAAAAGCAGTTCGTTGACGCGCAAGGGAATATAATCTGAACCAGCGGTTGCTGTGCCGTCTGACGAAACCAGATTGAGGCTCACCGCTTGCGTGCTGGCGACGGAAAGCGTGACGGTGAAATTCGCGTTTGTATTTCCGCTATTTCCTTCGATTACGCTCACATCGTTGATGGATAAGGTTGGCAGAGTCGGGCCGTTTTGTGTGACGGTGTAAACTTGTCCGCCGATTGTGATTGTGCCGGTGCGTTGGGCGGCAGTGGAATTGACGCCAACCGTGAAAGTGACTGCGCCATTGCCAGCCCCGACGCGGCCCGTGTTGATGGTTATCCAGTTGGCTGTGGTTTTCGCTTCCCAACCGCAATTAGCGGGCGAAAGCATATTAACGCTGCCGTTGCCGCCCGACGCCGTAAAGCTTTGGCTGGATTGGTTTAAGGAATAAGCGCAGATGGTCGGCGTTTGGATGGCGCGGGCGACATTCAATCTGCCGCCGGTGACAGAAGTTCCGGCCAGCACGGGTATCGCGTCCACCGAGTTCAGCAAACTGGCTTTGAGCGACAAAGGCGAAAGGTTAGGATGCGCGGAAGATAAGAGGGCCGCTGCGCCGGCGACGTGCGGGCAAGCCATGGAAGTCCCGCTCAGGTTACCATAAGATGAATTGCTGCCGTTAGTGGTGGACAAAATGCCGCTGCCCGGAGCCATCAAATCTACGCTGATGGTGCCGAAATTGGAAAAACTGGAGCGCGTGTCTGTACTGGTTGAAGCCCCGACGCTGACCAATGTGGGCGAATTATAACTGGCTGGATATGAAGGAGTAATCTCGATGTCCCGATTATCATTGCCCGCCGCAAAGACATTCAACACGCCCGCTTCGCCGAGCGCGTCAAGGCCGTCTTTGGTGGCCTGGTCAAAACCGCACGCTTCATCGCAACCGCCGTAAGAATTACTTGTAACCCGCAGATTGACGCCGCGATTTTTCATCATCCGCACATAATTATAGGCATTGACCAGCATGGCCGAAGTTGTGCCAAATCCGGTTGAATTGTAAATCTTGATGGGCATGACTTTGACGTTCCAGTTCACGCCGGTAACGCCCAAACCGTTATTGCCGCGCGCGCCAACTGTGCCGCTAGTGTGCGTGCCGTGTCCATTTTCGTCTATCGGGTCGGCGTCGTTAAAAAAGAAGTCCCAGCCGCGCACATCGTCAATAAATCCATTGCCGTCGTCATCAATGCCGTTGCCGGCAATTTCGCCGGTGTTGAGCCATATATTCGGGGCCAGGTCTTCGTGTGTATAACGCGCGCCGGTATCTATCACCGCGACGACAATCTGGTCGCTGCCGGTGGTGACATCCCACGCCGCCGGAGCAGAAATCCTCGTCATGCCAAACATACTGCCGAATTGTGGGTCATTAGGTGTAACCTGCAAGTTATAATAGTAATTGGGTTGCGCTAACTCCACGCCGGGCAGTTGTTTATAACGCCCGGTGGCTTCGTTGACGCCCAGGCCGGCGGGCAAGCGGACGCGCTGCCAATTGAGGTCAGAGAACTCTTCTAAGACAGTAGCCCCAACTGTCGCATGAACCGCTTGGCGCGATAAGGTGTTGTTATCCTTGAATTTAACCAATAATTCCGTGGGCACATAATTACCCTGCGCGGATGCTTCGTCGCGGTTGGCTTGGCCGTTTGGCGGTAACGCCACGAATGCCAGCAATAGAACAAAAAGTAACGCCAGATATCGCATAAAATTACACCTCGTCTGCACTTAGTAACCTAAGTTAAATAACTTGACCCGTTTAGAGGCGGTCTCTGACCGCCGTTGCCGCTACGAATTAACCATGCACTACGTCAAGTGTGCCATTCGCCCTTACTTCGTGCGGGCTTCCGCATTGTTGACGCCCTTACTTCGTGCGGGCTTCCGCATTGTTGACGCCCTTACTTCGTGCGGGCTTCTGCATTGCCCATGTTAGTGGGCCGTCGGTTGAAAACGCAGCATAACGCCAAACCTAAGGTATGGCAAGAAAATTGCGCGCTTTACATACGTTCCGGCACTGCTATGCCCAATATCTGTAAAGTTTTCGTTAGTTGTCGGCCCGCGATTTCCGCCGCCGCTACCAAAACCGCTTGTTTCGCTGCGTCGGTTTCCTGAATAATACGGTGATGGTGGTAGAACAGATTAAACGCTTTCGCCAACTGAAATACATATTTGGCTACTTGTGCCGGTTCTGCGGTATGCACCGCAACTCTCAAGACCTCTTCCAGCCGGCCCGCAAGCGTCACCAATTGCCATATATCTTCGTTGTCTTTATCATTTAGCACCACAGCGAAAGATTCGCGCAAGGCTGGCTCAGACATTGCTTTAGTAGTGATTTCATTGGCGGAAGCGCGCGCCGCGTCCCCCATTTTACGAAAGATGGAATTGATTCTCAGCGCGGCATTTTGACAATAAGTACCGGTTTCGCCTTCAAACGCCAACGCTTCTTTGAAATCAAAAATGATGACCGAGTTGCGCGTGAATTTGAGCAGAAAATAGCGTAACGCGCCGACAGCTAGGGTAGT
>JAYVJN010000592.1:0-2864 GCA_043769325.1 Acidobacteriota bacterium | reverse complement strand
ATTGTCCGATATAAACGTCGCCATTTTTGAATGTATAAGTTCCTTGACCTTCAAATTTGCCGTCAACAAAATCACCTTCGTAAATGCCGCGATTGGGATTTGTCTCTTTGCCTTTACCGTTTGGTAGGTCATTAGCCCAATTTCCCTCGTAACTTTCGCCACCGGGAAATGTGGTTTTGCCTTTGCCATTACGGTTATTATTTGAAAACTGACCGATATAAATTTCACCGCTTTTGAAAGTAAATGTTCCTTGTCCTTCTTTACTGCCATTAACCCAATCGCCCTCGTAACTTTCGCCATTGGCGTAGATTGCTTTACCTTTGCCATTGATTGCATTGTTAGAGACTTGTCCAATGTAATAAGTGCCGTTTTTGGAGGTATAAGTTCCTTGTCCTTCTCTGTTGTTATTAACAAAATCGCCTTCATAAATGTCGCCATTTGGATATATTGCTTTGCCTTTGCCATTGACACAATTACCGGAAACGCATTTACCGACGGTCGGCGTAGATTTCTCTAAAATCGTTCCCCAGTTGAGCGTTGAACTTGATGGAAGATAGACTTTTGTTTGATAAGTTTCATAGCCTTTCGCCGAAATTGTCAGCAGATAATAGCCGAATGAAACTTCGATGTCGTAATAGCCGCCTTTAGTTTGAACCGTCTCAACTGACTTTGTTTTTGAATTATTTTCGATTGCACGAAGCTCAACCGTGGCAGCAATCGCCGAGCCATTTTTTATGCCCGATGCGATAAAGCCTTTTAGACGTGCCGAACCCGATTGAGCGAAAATAGATACGCTCAATATAAATGTTGCGATGATTGTTAATAAAATTTTGTTCATTTGTTTTTCAAAGTAACGCGAATAAAATAACCTTACCCAGTAATCATCTTGCAGAAGCCCGCACTACGTCAAGTGTGTTATGTTTTACGCCCTTACTTCGTGCGGGCTTCCGCAATATGGGTAAACTTATTTCTGGCGTGTTACAAATCAAATTTCAGCCGCTAATTTCGCGGATAAAACGCAGATTTATTTATCTGTCTTTATCCGCGTCATCTGCGTTAATCTGCGGCTAAAAAATCTTCGTTTTTGCGACATAATGACGTTGCGGAAACCCGCACGAAGTAAGTGTGTATCGCCCTTACTTCGTAAAGTGGACACTTTTCCAATACTTGAAATTCATTTTTGCTTACACCCGCTTTACGCTTTCATTTGCGCGACGACTTTGCCTTTGACGCGGCCCGTTGCGGCGTGTTCGAGGGCCGCGATGATGTCCGCGAACGGGTAAACGCTGTCAATGACGGGCTTAATCTTTTCGGCTTCCACGAGTTGCGCGATGTCGGCGAGTTGCGCGCCGTCGGATTCGGTCAGGAAACGGTAGTATTCGGCGTTCTTTTCTTTCGCCGCCGCGTAGATTTTGCGCGACATCCACCACATCGCCGCCTTGACCAGTGGCCCGGCTTTGAGGCTGTTCGCCATGTCTTTGTCCGGCGGGCCGGCGATGCTGACGACTACGCCGTTGCGTTTCAGGGCGCGAAAGGCTTCCAGCGTGTAATCGCCGCCCAAGGTGTCGTAAACGATGTGATAACTCTCGCCGCCGGCCAGATAATTGTCGCGGTCATATTCGATTACCTTGTCGGCCCCTAACCCTTTGACCCAAGCGGCGTTTTTGCTGCTCGTCGTGGTAGTCACGCGCAGGTTCAGCGTCTTGGCGTACTGAATGGCAAACGTCCCCACGCCACCCGCGCCCGCGTGAATCAAGATAGTCTGGGCGCGTTTGGCCTGGGCGCGCCCTTTCAGAGCTTGCACCGTTGTCAGACCGACAAGCGGCAGTGAAGCCGCTTCCAAATGACTCAAATTGCGCGGTTTATGCGCCACAAAACGGGCGTCGAGCGACAAGAATTCGGCAAAGGCACCCAATTGTTCGCGTGGGGCGCGGGTATAAACTTCGTCACCTTCGGCAAACCCCGTGACGTTGCGCCCGACGCCGACGACCACGCCGCTGGCGTCAAAACCCAACGTCACGGGCAACGTCAGCCCGTCCAATTTGTTGACGCGCCGCAACTCGCCGCTTACGAATTTGTAATCAATCGGGTTGATGCTCGCCGCGTGGACTTCGATGAGCACATCGTCATCACCCACCAGCGGCATTGCCGCGTCGCGCAGGGCCACACTGTCCGCAATCGGGCCATAACGTAATAACTGTAAACATTTCAATCTCTTATACCTGCGCCAATTCGAGCGCGTTTTGGCGCAACGCGAGATACGCCGCGCCGAGGATTCCGGCGTCGTCGCCGCGTTCTGCGCGCACCAGGCGGGCGCGCATTGCGGGCGTGGCAAAAGCGCGTTTGGTTATCGTTTCGCGCAGATGCCCGATGAACAAATCCCAACCCGCCGCCGCGCCGCCACCGATAACGATGAGTTCGGGGTTCAAAATATTGATGAGGCTCGCCAGGCCGACGCCAAGGTAAGTGCCCATCACACGAAAGACTTCCAACGCCAGCCCGTCGCCCTTTTGCGCGTGTTCATACAATACTTTAGAGGTCAAACGCGCATCCATCGGCACGCTGCTCGCGGAAAATTCCGCGCCTAATTGCCGCGCCAGACGCACCATCGCTGTCGCTGAAGAATAGCATTCCAGACAGCCGTTGCTGCCACAACCGCATTTCGCGCCGTTGGTTTCCACGCAGATATGGCCGATTTCGCCCGCCGTGCCGTCCGCGCCCGTCCAGAGTTCGCCGTTGAGAATGATACCACCGCCGACGCCCGTGCCCAGCGTAACCATCAACATCGTCTGCGCCCCGCGCCCCGCGCCTTGCCATAATTCACCCAGCGCCGCCGCGTTAGCGTCATTTTCCAGCAGCACCGG
>JAYVJN010000591.1:0-2662 GCA_043769325.1 Acidobacteriota bacterium | reverse complement strand
GCCGCCGCCGCCGCAAGATGAGTTGAACCCTTTAGCCTTAGACCCGGCCCCGTTCGCCTCTCTGGAATTAGACGACGCCAGTATCGAAGTAACATCTATTTACGAGTCTGCCGACGATACGCCGGAGGATTTCCGGCAAGTGGCCGCTGACCAAGACTTTCTCAAGGAGCCGTATGATATGCCCCCGCTGCCGGCTGAAATAACTACTAATACTTCTGCGCCGGCTTATATGCTCGCATCAACCGCGACGCTGCTGGACGACAACGACCATCTGCTTGACTTAGGAGAACTGGAAGCCTCCGCGCTCTTTTCCGAAGCAGACGATGTGTTGCGCATTTACGAGGAAATAAAGTTGCCCCAACCAGCCCCGGTGACAGAGGAAACGCTACTGACAGCGGAGGTGCCCACGCCCGAAGTTATGTTGGAAGATGCGATAACACCCGCCGCCACCGCCACAGTAGCGGAAACAATGGAACTTTCACCGGCTACCATTGACGCCATTGCCCGCCGTGTAGTTGAAATGATGTCCGACCGCGCAGTACGCGAAATTGCCTGGGAAGTCGTGCCGGAGTTGGCTGACCTGCATCTCAAACAACGCCTCGAAACAACCAAGTAATCCTTTTGGCAACCAATAACTAAAGGCGCGTGACTTATCGGGTCGCGCGCCTTTTGCTTTATTTCAATTCACGCAGAATGAGTACCGCGTAAACTAAGTTTTTCAGTGTTTTGAGTCCCGCCTTTACTCGGCTATGAAGCTAACTCCTTTGTTCTCTTTGCGTCTTTGCGTTAAATTCTTTTTCTTGAAGTGTATATCAAGGATTCACTTTTTCTTGCGCCAAATGGTAGTATTTCAGTTCCATTCCCGAAACCCGCGTCTTTACGGGCTGCAATTTCAACGCTTCCGCGCTTACTTTGTCCCGCGCCGCTTGGGTGAGTAAGATTTCGTTAGGGGCCGCCAGGTTTTCGCCCAATTTCGAGGCCAGGTTCACTTCCGAACCGAATAACTCTGCGTTTTCAATCAGCAGAATCTCGCCATAGCCGATACCGAATTTACCGCGCATATCCATTTCATCGGGCAAGACGGCGTTGGCGGCTTCAAGGCAATTGATTAAATCAAGCGCGGCATTGACGGCCTGTTCAACGGTATAAAAAGCCGCGAAAACATTGTCGGCTTCAAACTTAACCAATAATCCGCCATGCCTTTCGATAACCGGCTGCGCGATTTCGTTCATGCGGTGAATCATCGTCAGAAAATGAATCAGCCCGTGCGAGAGCGTCATCCGCGAAAAGCCGGTCATGTCCATCACCAACACGGCCCGCGTCGCGCCGAAAGTCGCGTAAATCGCGGCGTCAATCTCCAGGACTTGCTCCGGGCGCAAGCTGCGTTCCGCCAACAGGCGTTTTAATTCGGCTTTTGTATTCGGCACTTTACCAATACTTTCCCAGTTCAAAGTCTGCCATGACAGGCGTGTGGTCGGACGGTTTTTCCCAAGCGCGCGGTTCTTTGTCAATTGTCACGCCCGCGCAAACTTCGGCCAGCGTGGGCGTAACCCAAATGTGGTCAATGCGTAACCCATGATTGCGCGGGAAACCGCCGCCGCGATAATCCCACCAGGAAAACTGGCCCGGCAAATCGTTATGTTGCCGGAAAGCATCTACCAGGCCCCAGTCTTTCACTAATTGCAGGGCCTTGCGTTCGGTGCGGCTGACCAAAATACTGCCTTCCCAGGCTTTCGGGTCGTGCACGTCGCGGTCTTCGGGGGCGACGTTGAAATCGCCGCACAAAAGCACCTGCGCCGTAGTCTCGCAGTTTTGGTTAAACCAACGGCGCAGCTTCTGCAACCACTCCAGCTTGTATTTGTATTTATCCGAGCCAACCTGCGAACCATTTGGCACATAAACATTTACGACGCGCACACTGCCAACGGATGCCGCGATGAGCCGCGCCTGCGCCGTTGCGTCATCATCCGCGAAACCGCGCTGCACGTCTCTCAAGTCATGCCGCGCCAGAATCGCCACACCGTTGTAGGTCGGCTGCCCGTGTACGGCGAACTGATAGCCCGCCGCCGCGAAATCCAACGCCGGAAATTTCTCTTCTGTGCATTTTAATTCTTGCAAACACAGCACATCCGGCTGCGCTGCGGCTAACCATTGCAGCACCAAGGGCAGCCGCGCAATAACCGAATTGACGTTCCAGGTAGCAATTTTCATACTTGCAAAAAGGTCAGTACCCTGAGCGATAGCGACGGGGTGAGCCTAACATCTGTATAATGTCAGGGCAACCCGTCGCTACCGCTTCCGGTACTGACCTACTTTTAGAACGAAAAGCTATAACTCACGCCGGGCTTATAACCGCGAATCATCAGTAAACTCAATGAATGGCGTTGTTTGAAGTTATAGGTAAACGTCGGGTGAACCTTCACGCCGTCGAAAATCGTGGTCGAGCTAAAGTTGTCGCTGACGCGCACCACCAGCCCGCCGATGGCCCGCCAACGATGGTCAAATGAGCCATAAACGATGCCGCCGTAGGGCGCGATGGGCAAGCCCGTTGCGGCGGTTAAGTCTTTACTCGCCGTAAGATAGACCGATGTGCCGCTTGGCGTGCCGATGCGGTCTGAGCTAACGCCGAAAATCAGCGCGGGCCGTTTGGCGGTTTCCGTGA
>JAYVJN010000590.1:0-3306 GCA_043769325.1 Acidobacteriota bacterium | reverse complement strand
CGGCACCGGCGACAAGGCCCGCGTCAAGGTCAAACTCAAGGACGGCACGAAAATCGAAGGCTACGTTGTGGAATCGCGCACAGACGATTTTGTGGTGCGCAACAAAGCCACCAAAGCCATGAGCACCATTGCTTACAACGACATAGAGACGCTTGACGCCAAACGCAAAGGCAACGGCAAGACCATCGCCATCATCGTCGGCGCGGGCGCGGCGGTGGTCGTTGGCCTGGTATTGCTCCGCACGTTTGGCTGCGACGGCGGGGCCGCGACAGGTGGCATTTGTGGAAACTGATAAGGTTTAGGCCAATGCAAAAGACCAAAATTAACCACAGGAAAACACTGACTGACGCAGATTATGTCAACTAAACTGCGTTTTGCTACGACCCCATAATTTCACTGAGAGGAAACCATGAAGAAAACTATAACACTAATGTTGGCCTTACTTGTGACCAACTTACTCTACGTTAGCGCGGCGGCGCGCGCGCCTAAACAGGATGTGACGCCGGAACAGACGAAAGCCAAAGTCGCGCGGGCCGGAACAGGCGAAAAAGCCAGAGTCACGGTTTGGACAAAAGATGGCAAAAAAATGAAGGGCTACGTTTCGCAGACGAACGAGAATGATTTCATTCTGCGCGACGGCAAAACTGATGCGCCAACCACGATTGCTTACAACGATGTGACCAAAGTGGACGTTAATCGCGGGCATTCGACGCTGAGAAACACGCTGCTTGGCGTTGGTATTGGCGTCGGCGCGGTGTTTCTGGTAATTGGTATCACCCTTGCGCGCATTGACTAATAGTGAACTTTAATCGCCGGAGCGTTCGATTTCAACCAGCGCGTCGTAAAAAGTTGCGCCGCCGCCCATGTCGGTTAAAGTCTGTGAAGTCAATTGGTTGACGTTCACGCCATCGGGCGAATTTTTGTTCCACCAGACCGATGGCGAAACCAACACGCCGGGCCGGGCGCGTTCCGTGACCACTGCGGTCAGACGGCACGCGCCGCGCCCGTTAAAGAGGCGCACCGTGTCGTTGTCATTGATTTGGCGCGGCGCGGCATCCTGCGGGTGAATTTCCACGAAGGGCCGCGCTTCTTGCCGTAACTGCTTGGGCATATTGGCGAAACTCGAATTTAAGAAAGCGTGCGCGGCGGGTGAAATCAGAGCCAGCGGATATTTTTCAGCCAACTCCGGCGCACTCATAGTGGATTCTGCCGGCGGCGTAAAAGTGGGTAACGCGGGCAAACCTTGCGCTGCCAATGTCGCGGAAAAGAGTTCGCATTTGCCCGAAACGGTGGGGAAATTCCCCTCGGCAAAAGGCGTGAAATCTTCCGGCAAGTTCACCTTTTGCCAGCCTTGCGCGCGCAAACTTTCCAACGTAATTCCTTTCAGCATCTCGTGTTCCGTGTCCAAAACCTGCCGCGCCATCTCTTCGTCGGTGTCCTTAAAGCAATCTTCATCAAAACCCATTCTTTCAGCCAACAGACGAAAAACTTCGGTGTTGCGCTTGGCCTCGTGCAAGGGCGCGACGGCGGGTTCGTTGACGCTTAAATAATAGTGTCCGTAGGCTTTATGGATGTCGAAATGTTCCAGTTGCGTCGTTGCGGGCAACACGATGTCGGCGTAATCCGCCGTGTCAGTCATAAAAATCTCGTGGACGACGGTGAATAAATCTTCGCGCTTAAAGCCTTTAAGCACCTGCGCTTGGTCGGGCGCGATGGCTACCGGATTGGTGTTGTAAACATAAATCGCCCGCACTTTCGGGTCATCGGTTTCGTTGAGGACGCGGCCCAATTCGCTCATGTTGAGGGTGCGCGGCGCGGGCGCGGGCATTAAATCAGGGCGTTGCAGCGCAGCGAAGTTGAGCGGGAAAACGCCACTCGTCGAGAGTAACGCGCCACCCGACGGATGCCGCCACGCGCCCACAAGGGCGGGCAAACACGCGACGGTGCGCACCGCCATACCGCCGCCGGCATGACGCTGCAAACCGTAGTTGAGACGAATCACAGCGGGTTGCGTGGCGGCGTAAGTTCGCGCCAGATTGACGATGGTTTCGGCTTCCAGGCCGCAAATCGCGGCGGCGCGTTCCGGCGTCCAGTCTTTCACCTGTTCGCGCAGTTCTACGGCCCCGACGGTGTAACGCGCCAGATAGTCTTTATCTTCCAAACCTTCCGCGAAAATAACGTGCATCAACGCCAGCGCCAGCGCGGCGTCTGTGCCGGGCAGAGGCGCGATGTGTTGGTGGCATTGGTCGGCGGTGCGCGTGCGGCGGGGGTCTATGCAGATGAGGTTTGCGCCGGCGTTTTTGGCTTCGAGGATTTCGGGCCAGAGATGCACATTGGCGGTTAAAGTGTTGGTGCCCCAGAGGATAATAAGTTTGGCGTTTTTGAACTGTTCGGGGTCAACGCCGATTTTGCCGCCGATGGTCGCCGTGTAGCCGGCCCCGCCCGCCGAAGCGCAAATCGTTCTATCAAGTTGCGACGCGCCGAGGCGATGAAAGAAACGCCGATCCATTGATTCGCCTTGCAAGAGGCCCATCGTGCCGGCGTAGCTGTAAGGCAGAATCGCTTCCGCGCTGTGCGTGGCGGAAATCTCGCGGAAACGCGCCGTGATTTCGTCCAACGCTTCATCCCAACTGATTGGCGCAAAACGCCCTTCGCCCTTGCGCCCAACGCGCTTGAGGCAAGTCTTGACGCGCCCTTCGTGATAGGTGCGCTGCTCGTAGTTGTTGACTTTGGTGCAGAGAAAGCCCCGCGTGACCGGATGATTGGGGTCGCCGGCGACTTTCACGGCGCGTCCGTTTTCCACCGTGACGAGCATGGCGCAAGTGTCCGGGCAATCGTGCGGGCAAGTGGCGCGGACTGTTTTTAGGGCAGACGAATCAAGCATAAGAAAACCTCGAAAAGCATTTAAGCACGGGCCAAAACGAAACCGCAAAGGCGCACACGAATGAAGGCCCTTGCGGTTTCTCTTTTTAGCAAACGTGGCGTTTAATTCTCTGCTTTGCTTTCCGTTACGGCTGGTTCTTCCGCTACCACTTTAGGCGGTTCAGGCTTGGCGGCGGGCGCAGGTTTGGCGGCAGCTACCGCGTGGCTTTTTTCGTTAGCTTCGCGGGCTTTGACCATCAGGCAGTTGCCTTCAAAGACCGCGCCGTCTTCGATGACCAGTTTGGGGGCCTGGATATTGCCGAAAACCTGCGCGGCGCGGCCCATTTCGATGCGTTGCGAGGCGATGATGTCGCCGTTGACCGTGCCTTTGATGGAGGCGATGGCGACTTCGATATTGGCGTCCACATGACCGCTTGTGCCGAC
>JAYVJN010000589.1:0-6114 GCA_043769325.1 Acidobacteriota bacterium | reverse complement strand
ACCGCCGCCGCCGTCGCGGTCTGCGCCAATGACTTACCGGCTTGCGTCGCCAGTAGCAACATCTGTCTGTTTCTACTGCCTACTGCCTACTGCCTACTGGCTTCATTGCCGTTAGCTCGTCTTCCGTCAAACTGCTGGCGGCGAAGCCTTCACGCATCGGGGCCAGTATTTCGTCGAAAGATTTGGCGGCGAGAGCGTCTATCCGCTCACGTCGGGCGGCGGCTTCTTCGATGAGCGATTTAACGTAAACGTCCATCTGCACGCCGTTACTGGCAGCCTGCAACTTGATTCTACTCTCCACTTCGGGCGATAGGTCAACGGTTATAATCATAATCCTTTCCTCCTGAGCGTGATTCTAACACGAACTTTGCCGCTATCCGCCGGCTGCCGTTTTGGATTGATGAATCTCTTGCAAACTCCGCACGCTTACCTGTTCTTCATTTAGCTTGCTCGCCAGGGCTTCGACGAGAGCCTGTGCGCCGGTCATGGTGGTGACGCAGGGGACGTTGTATTGCAGGGCGGCGCGGCGGATGGCCTGTTCGTCGTAGTGCGAGGCGCGGCCCAGGGGCGTGTTGATGATGAGGGCGATGGCGTCGCGTTTGATGTAGTCCACGATGTTGGGGCGGCCTTCGTTGACCTTGAAGACGCTTTCAACCTCTAAACCGATTTCGCGCAATCTCTTAGCCGTGCCGTAGGTGGCGACGAGTTGAAAGCCCATGCGTGACAGACGACGCGCCAGAATTGCCGCGACGCCTTTGTCCGGTTCGTTGACGCTGATAAAGGCCGTGCCGCCCGTGGGCAACTTTAACCCCGCGCCCTGCATGGCTTTGGCGTAGGCTTCGCCGAAGGTGTCGCCCACGCCCATGACTTCGCCCGTTGAGTGCATTTCGGGGCCTAGCACGGGGTCAACGCCGGGGAATTTGTTGAAAGGAAAGACGGGCGATTTGACGTAAAAGCGTTCGCCCACGCTCAGGTTTTCCGGCAGATTGAACTCTTTGAGCGGTTGCCCGGCCATGACCAGAGACGCGATTTTGGCGAGCGGCACGCCCGTCGCTTTGGCGACAAACGGGACGGTGCGCGAGGCGCGGGGGTTTACTTCGATAACGTAAACCCTATCGTCTTTGATGGCGCATTGCAGGTTCATCAAACCGCGCACATTCAAGGCTTTAGCCAGCCGCCGCGTGTAGTGGCGCATGGTTTCGAGGTGTTCCTCGGCAATCTTGAAGGGCGGCAAGACGCACGATGAATCGCCCGAATGGATGCCCGCTTCTTCGATGTGTTCCTGAATTGCGGCCACGACGCAGGTTTCTTCGTCGGCCAGCGCGTCAACATCAAACTCAGCCGCGTTTTCCAAGAATTTGTCCACCAAAATCGGTTTGTCGGGGGCAATGTCCACCGCCGAACGCATATATTCGTCGAGCGTCGGTTCGTCGTAAACAATCGCCATCGCCCGCCCGCCTAAGACGAACGAGGGACGAACCATCACGGGATAACCCAAACGCGCCGCAATCGCCCGCGCTTCCGCAAGTGTTGTAGCCGTGCCATTTGGCGGCTGCGGGATGTTCAATTCGTCGAGCAACGCGCCGAAACGCTTACGGTCTTCCGCCAAATCAATCGAATCGGGCGATGTGCCAATGATAGGCACGCCCGCATTGTGCAGTGGCAGGGCTAAATTTAGCGGAGTCTGCCCGCCGAATTGGACGATAACGCCGTCGGGCCGTTCCACGTCCACGATGTTCATCACGTCCTCAAACGTAAGCGGTTCAAAATAAAGGCGGTCTGAGGTGTCGTAATCGGTGGAGACGGTTTCGGGGTTGCAGTTGACCATGATGGTCTCGTAGCCCGCGTCGTGCAAAGCAAACGAAGCATGAACGCAGCAGTAATCAAATTCGATGCCCTGCCCGATGCGGTTCGGGCCGCTGCCGAGAATCATTATCTTCTTTTTGTCAGACGGCGCGGCTTCGCATTCTTCCTCATAAGTTGAGTACAGATAAGGGGTAAACGATTCAAACTCGGCCCCGCAGGTGTCCACGCGCTTATACACGGGCGCGACGCCCAACGCTTTGCGATACTCGCGCACTTCGTTTTCAGTACGGTTGGTCAGGTAGGCCAAGCGGCGGTCAGACAGCGCGACTTCCTTAAATTCGCGCATGGTTTCGGCGTCAATTTCTTCCAGCGAGTGGCCTTCGATGGCTTCCTGAATCTCCATCACGTCCTTGAGTTGTTCCAAAAACCAGGGGTCTATGCCGGACAGACGGTAAATCTCTTCAATCGGCACCTGATGGTCGAGCGCGTAGGTGATATAGCTGAAACGGTTGGAGTTGGGCCGTGCCAGTTTGCGTTGCAGTTCGTCGTCCGGCACGTTTTCCAGGCGCAGAGGCTTGGTGGCTTCCAGCGAACGCAAGCCTTTGAAAAGCGATTCCTTGAAGGTGCGCCCGATTGCCATCACTTCGCCGACGCTTTTCATCTGCGTTCCGAGTACGTCTTCGGCGTCGCGGAATTTCTCGAAGGCCCACTTGGGGATTTTCGTCACGACGTAATCAATCGTCGGTTCAAACGAGGCCGGCGTTTTCTTGGTAATGTCGTTGGGGATTTCGTCCAAAGTGTAGCCGACGGCGAGTTTAGCCGCGATTTTGGCGATGGGAAAGCCCGTCGCTTTCGAGGCCAACGCCGACGAACGAGACACGCGCGGATTCATTTCGATGATGCGGATTTCGCCGTTGCGCGGGTTGATGCCGAACTGTATGTTGGAGCCGCCCGTCTCCACGCCGACCTTGCGAATGATCTTCAAAGACATATCGCGCAGGGCCTGATATTCAACATCCGTAAGGGTTTGCGCCGGCGCGACGGTGATGGAATCGCCCGTGTGGACGCCCATCGGGTCGAAGTTTTCGATGGAACAGATAATGACTACGTTATCGGCCAAATCGCGCATCACTTCCAGTTCAAACTCTTTCCAGCCCAAAATGGATTCTTCGATAAGTACCTCAGAAGTCGGCGAGGCGGCGAGTCCGGCGCGGGCAATGTCCTCGAACTCTTCGGGATTAAAAGCGATGCCGCCGCCCGTGCCGCCCAACGTGAACGAAGGCCGGATAATCGCCGGATAGCCCGTGCTTTTCACGATTTCTTGCGCCTCGCCCCACGAATGCGCGAAGCCGCCGAGTGGCATCGGCAAGCCTTCCTCGTCCATCGCTTGCTTGAACAGTTGGCGGTCTTCGGCGACGTTGATGGCCCGCAGATTCGCGCCGATGAGTTCCACGCCGTATTCGTCAAGCACTCCCGCTTCTGCCAATTTAACCGTCAGGTTGAGCGCGGTCTGCCCGCCGACGGTAGGCAACAAAGCATCGGGCCGCTCTTTGGCGATGATAGCGGTGACGGTTTCGACAGTAAGCGGTTCGATATAAGTGCGGTCAGCGGTTTCGGGGTCGGTCATAATGGTCGCCGGATTGGAGTTGACCAAGACCACCGCGTAACCTTCTTGCCGCAAAGCCTTGCAAGCCTGCGTGCCGGAATAGTCGAATTCGCAAGCCTGCCCGATGACGATAGGGCCGCTGCCGATGATGAGTATTTTGTGTAAATCTGTGCGTTTTGGCATGAGAACAAATGCTTCTGCGGTTTGGCAGAAGGTCATTATACACAGACGCCGCAAATTGGGCTATTGGCGCTTGATTCGATTGGAAGGGTTTTAGGGATGCCAGCCGACGCCAACCCAACGCCGCCGGGCCGCTACGATAACAGGGTGATTCATTTGCAGAGCCACAATCGTAGCGCGCCCTGTTGCAGTTAGCCCAAGCAGAGTTGCGCCGGTTTCGTCCCACGCGAAATGCTCGGCCCACGACTCGCGGCGCGGATGAAAGAGAGGCGTTACCGTGCCGCTTAAAGGGTCTAACACGCTGGTTTGGCTGCCTTTGAATTCGTTACAGAGGCGGCAAGCGAAACATAAATTGGCGAAAACGGTCTGGCCGCCTTGCGCGCGTGGCAGGATATGGTCAACGGTCATCGGCTGGCCGGTATTGGCTTCTTTGGTGTGACAATAAGCGCAGTGGCGGTTATCGGCCTGCGCTAAACGGCGTCGGAGGTTTTGGGAAAGATAGGCGCTCACAGCTTTTCGGCGGGCGGGACGGACTGGCCGCGCCAGCGTAAAAGGGCCGCCGCGTGCGCTTTGCAGAGCATCAGGCGGTCATTGGCGGCGCGTAATTCTTCCAGTTGGCGCGCTTCCGGGCCGGATAGCGCACCATCCGCCTTTTTGTCCAGAAGTTCCTGATAATGTTTCAATTCCGCCTCGTCTTGGCGGCTTCGAGCCATGCGCCACAAAGCGGCGTCATCAAGCCTGTCCAATGCAGCGATGTCAGCCTGAAACCCCGCCGGTACGTCGTCCCAACCCGGCGGGCTGCCGACCTGCAAGGCGCGCAGAAAAACCGCCTCCAACGGCTGTCTGGTCGCCCGCGCCGCTTGTTGCAGGCGCGAGTAAATAGTCTCCGGCAAATCTAATGTAATCGTTTGTGTCACGGTACAAAACCTCTCAGTGCAAAAGCATTAAGATTGTATCATAGCTAACCGTAGTGCTTGCTCTGAAAACAATGATTCCATTGCCCTTTGAAGCACTTTGTTAAGCGCCTCAATAGATTCGACATCCGGCTCAACCTGCTCACGGGGGAAATAATCCATGATGAATTCGCTTAGGTGACTCCTATAAGCCGGGTCTCGCAGAGCGCGTAAATTGACGATTTGCTCGAGAGTAGTAGGATGTATATTTGACCTAAGACGTGGCTTTACCTCGCCTTCTAAATCATCAATGTGCATTACCATCAAAGGGTTTATCTTGATAGCAGCAGTAATAGTTTTACCCTGTAATAGTTCCTGAAACTTCTGATTGAGAAGCCATTCCGCGAATAAGCCTCTAAGGGCAGGTTCTTGTACAATCAAAACTGGCGTAACTTTCTCAATTGTCCCCGTTAGGTTTTGTGAATTAAAGGGCACGGGCTTTCCATCGGCGGCTTGTAACTGCTCTCGCTCATTTTTGACCTGATGAAAAATCCGCTCCAAATGATTCGCAATCTGCCCTAAACCCTTGGCTACGTTTTTCTCATTTTCAACGAACTTCCTGACCCACTCCCGTTCAAATTCTCTGATTTTTCCGCCATACTTAGCATCAGCTTTCATCCAGCTAGACTTATATTCTAGGACGATAAGGTGCTTAGTTTCAGGATAGTAAATAATTCCATCGAGAGATTCCTCGTCAGGTTTATTCGCATACTCAGGAAAGGAAATAAAACAACTTGCCAGGGCCGGAAATTGCCGAAAAATGTAATCCACATAAAGTTCAAACAAGTGACCATATACACCTGAAAAACGGTCTCGCATCCCTCCGGCAAGGCTATCAAATATCGTCCAGAACACCCCGCTCCCTAGCCGTTCAGTCAGAAAATATGGGTCAATACAGACAAATTTATCAGGCAAGTATTCGATAAGCGGCGTACTGCGAAAGTCGAAAACTCTAAGGCGCAACGGGGTCTTAGATTTGGCGAATTTCTCTTTGAATTGCTCAATACTTTTTGCCTCTAGCGTAAGATAACGCGAAAATTCTTCGGTGTTTATGATTGATTGAGAAATAAGGACATTACGGTCAAAACAAGGGCTAGGCTCAATATTTCCAAAAGCCCAAGCAAATAATCCCAGAGTGAAGTTTCGATACTGGTGCAATTCTATCCCCGTAGCGTCAAAAAAATTCTTTCGCAATATCAAAACCTGTGAGTTTCCCCGTCAGTTTTTCCTTGAATTGAGAAGCATCAAGAATATCCGAATAAATCCGCTCAGTACGAACAATTGCCAATTCTGGCTCGGTAGGATTGTACAGCTCATAAATTGGCGCAAGTTGAAGGTTCCAGTGTCGTCGCCTTTTTGCTTCTGAACCGAAAGCGATTGCTTGTTCATCTCTTTTAGTTAAAAGATAGTCGCTAGCGATTAGTAAGCAACGCCCTAATTCATAAGCACCCGCGCTGCCGCCCGTTGTCAGCATTGTAGAGTCTTCGGAACACTCAAAAATAGCCAGTCTAATGAGGTAAAGAATTGTCTGGCGAAAAAATATGCCACATTTACCACTCGCCAAATCCT
>JAYVJN010000588.1:0-8997 GCA_043769325.1 Acidobacteriota bacterium | reverse complement strand
GAAGATAAAGAAAACAAAGTAGATAAGCCCAAAGACGAGGCGGCGGACATCAAGCCCAGCGACAAAGGCGTGCCGGATTTTCGTGATGACTGGCGACGTTACGACCTGAACGGGAAGTACGACCAACATGACTGGGGCCATCTGCCCGATGGCGAACATGGACGCGATGACGAACGCGGTCACAAAGGCGAAAAAAAGAAAGAAGAAGAACTCGCCGCCCAACGCGCCGCCGCATTAGCCGCGCAACAAGCTGCGCAACAAGCCGCGGAGCAAGCGCGGCAAGAGGCCGCGCAACGAGCCGCCGCACAGCAAGAACAAGTTGTAGAAACCCGCGTAGAGATGCAAAAACAAGAGGAAGTCAAGCACGTCGAAACGGTTAAATACGAGACCAAACAATACGAGAAAAAAAACGACGCCAAAAAGTACGAGGAAAAACAATACCAGAAGCAGCAAGTCGCCAATAATAGTGAAGAGGCTTTGTTGAGCCACAAGAAAGGCGAAGGGTTGTTCAATCGTTTTACGAATCAAACGGATGAACTTGAGGTCGTTCGGGAGCGATTTCAACAAGGCAAACCGCCCGAAGCCTTCAAATTGTAAATTTATCAGTAATTGGTCAAAATTGCTTCCGACGCGAGGGCGTGCGCCAACAGCCGTGCGCGGGTGTCTTCCATCATGGCGGGCGAACCGCAAATCAGAGCAACCGGCTGTCGGAGTTGCGGTAAAAAATCGTCCAAGAGGTGTTGCGCGTAGCCGCGTCCATTCGTAGGCAAACCATTTTCGGGATTGCTTACAGTCATAGATATTTCCACGCCAGCGGCCCGTAACATCTCAATTTCATCGGCGAAGCAGAGTTCGGCGTTGGTGCGCGCGCCATAGAGCAGAATCAGCCGCCCATAGTTTTCGCGCTCCGTTAAAATGTGCCGCCAGGCCGAACGCAAGGGCGCGACGCCTGTGCCCATCGCCACAAACACCAAATCGCGCCCGCGTTGCGCCGTCACGTTGAACCCACGCCCGACGATTTTCTGTAAACCGATTTCCGCGCCAACCTTTTGCTTAAAAAGCTCTCCGCTGGCCCCGCGTCCACGTTTGACCAAAAATTGCCAGTCCGTTTCGTGGGGCGCGTGAGCCAACGCGAAGTAGGCCGGAGCCTCTGCGCCCACTTGCAAAATAGCCACCTGGCCCGGTTGTGTCGGCGCGGCAAAAGCCTCGCCCAAAACACTGAGACGCATAGTAAATAACGCAATGTCAACAGTTTGCGTCTTGATGCCGGTTATCCTCAGCATTGCCGCCGCATCGCTCATCGTTCTGTTACCTCAAGGTCTTAAAACTAATACAACGCCGCGCAGTGTAACTTATTCTTGGCCTGCCGCTCAAAGTAAAAAGCGTGAAACTGCTTGTTGCGGATTAACGTATGGTTGTTTTCCTGCGTCTTTAGCAGTGGGAAAATTAGTGGTAAAATGCACGGTGTTCGCAACGCCTGGCGCAGTTGCCGCGTCTAAAGGGGTTGGCCGGTTGACGCGACGGGCCGCTTTAAGGAGAGGACAAACACAATGGCTGAATTATTTGCTCAACATGAAATCAACCGCGCCTCGCTTTGGCCGCGCTTGAGCAAAGTTGTGGTTGGTTCACTGGTGTTCCATTTGTTGCTGGGCGTGACGTTGAAATATGTTCCAGTGGCGCGCGGCATTTTCAGCATTGCTGGAAGTGCTTCTGACATGGGGTTTGTGGACGGGGATTATGAACGTATCGCGTCGCAGGATGAAGTGATATTTCTCACCTTGCAGGGTGGCAAATTCCAATACCCTAATGGATTTTTTAGCGCGGGCAATATTGCCGCGCCTCCACTTCCGCCAGTGCTTTTAACGGCCCCCGCGCCGCCCACTGTGCCATTGTCTGCGCCAGTTAAGCTGCCGCCCATTGCGCAACTACCGACGCCCGCGCCTTTGCCCGTTGGGACTCCGGTTTTACCCGCCGGCAAAAGCACAAAATCGCTACCGCCATTGCCAGGGGCCGCCGGCCAAATCGCTAAGAACTTGCCGCCACAATCAACCCCAACACCCGCGCCTAGCCCAACGCCCGCATTGTCACCGAAAGAAGCGGCAGATAAAGCCTTAGATAAAATCGCGGCGGAGAAGAAAATAATTCGCCCCCGGCGTAATCAAATTGTCACTACCCCATTTAATGAATTGTGGGGTCGCATTAATGCTGTTAAGGAACAACAACCGCTTGACCTGGATAAAGATGCGGAATTGACACTGACCGCGCAGAGGATGCCGGACAACACGCTTAAATTGTCTGCTCCAGAGTGGAAAGGCGACCCGCAACTAGCCCGTGTGCTAAATGACTTTCTGATTGCCGCCAGTAACAGCAAAGCCTTGGATTTGCTTGAAGGGGCAACTCAGTATCACTTCAACTTCAAATTCGCCGGCCCGCAGTTCAATGCGCGTATTGAGGCGCAAGTTCCCTCGCCCGAACGCGCCAAAGAGTTGGCTCAAGCATATAGCGCGATGCTCTTTACCGCGCGTATTTACAAAAAAGGCGACGAGGAAGAGGTCTATCTGAACAACGCTAAAATCTCTGCTGAAGGCCAAAGCATTATTATCAACTTTGCTCTCCCGCGTGAGGAGACCAAAGCGCTGCTCAACAAACAACTAGCCTCCGCTGCCGATAAAGCCCAAACTAAACAACAACCCACACAAACTCCTCTGAAATAGCCGGACGAGAAAATAGCGAACTGGTTATGCAAGCGCAACTGCTGTAAACACAGTATTTGCGCTTTTTCCTAACAATCTTCTGCTTATTGAGATTTCGCGGTGGCGGCGACCAGGTTTTCTAGAGCGGTTTGCCTTTCGGTTTACTGAGACTCTCGGCGTAACTTGTGTAAACTCAACCGCTTCTTGCTAAAAACTAAAAACTGACCACGGAAAACTGCTCCAGGCGTGAAAACGGCAACAATGGCTACGCCGGGCACGCCTTTCGGCGGCCTGTCACCCCAGTGCCTGCCGCTGCGCTCTAAAGTACCCTTTTACTGTTCTGCAATTTAGCAAAACGGCTAATAGATAATTATTTCCAGAAAAATAAATAAATTTTTGTAGAAAAAAGCCTAACGCTGTGCCAGACGGCGGAAACGGCCCAGCAAAGCGCGCGCTTCTGTTGCGCCAAGTGCTGCTGTCACAATAAAATAGACTAAACCGTAGGGGGCCAGCACGAGCGTGGCGACAAGCAACGGGTGGCGCGGGCCAACCAGTAATTTTACGCCCCAGGCAACAGCAGCCCCCAGTAGGGCTGCGGCCCAAAGCTTGCAACTGTAAATGAGTGGAAGTCCGGTTTGACCGATGCGCGAGTTTAGCTGGCGGCGCAGCAAAAGGAATTCCACCCAACCCGCCAGGCCCGAAGCGGCGGTCAGAAAAGCCGCGCCCCATTTGGCTTCAAGCCCGCACCAACCTGGCCCGTAAAGCGCAAAGGTATAGCCTAAAATCATGCCCAGCGTGACGCGAACGATGGCGAATTTCAAGGGCGTGCGCGTGTCTTGCAGCGCGTAGTAAGTGGAGGAATTGAGCCGCGCCAGCGTCGAGGCCAGCAAACCGATAGATGAACCCGCCAGAATCGCCCAGACATAATTTGAGTCTGCCGCCGTGAATCTGCCGCTTTGCAACAACGCGCCGACAATCACATTGCCTAACGCCAAAAACGCGACGGCAGACGGCACAATAAAAAATGCGATGCGCTGCATTCCGTTGTTAAGCCGTTGGCGTAATTGGGCGTTGATGTCGGCCTGATTGCCCACTGCGCTCGACATCGCCGCCAGTTCTACTGCTGAAACTGACATTCCGAACAAGCTAACCGGCAGCGTGTACAGGGTTTGCGCGTTCGTTAAAGCGGTGACTGCGCCGAAACCTAACAAACTGGCAATGCCCTGGTCAACAAATGCGCTGATTTGTATCACGCCGCGACTGACAAAGGCTGGTAAAAAGTTTCGCGTGACGGTGCGAACTTGTACGGATTTTATGTCAAAAGCCAGCCGCAGCCCTTTGACCAAACGCAAAACCGTCGGCAGTTGCGCGCCGAACTGTATCGCGCTGCCGATTACCGAACCCCACGCGGCCATCATCGCCAGGTGGCCTAATTGCGTGTCAGAGGCGTGTTTCTTGCCGAAAATAAACAGCGCGGCGATTATCGCCAGATTCCACAAGACCGGCGAAACATATGATAAAAAGAACCGTTTATGGCTGTTGAGAATGCCCAAACACCAGGCCGAAAGCACCAGTAACCCTGTGCCGGGAAACAATACGCGCACGATTTGGATGGTCAACTCGCGCCTCTCGCCCGTGAACCCGACGGCGATGAGCCCCACCAGCCAGGGCGCGGCGAAGACTCCCAATAAGACCAAACAAGCGACAACTAACGCCAGCAAAGCAAAAATCGCGCCCGCCACGCGCCCCGCTTCGGCTTCGTCATCTTGCGCCAACAGTTTGGCATAAACCGGAATGAATGAAGCCGACAACGCGCCTTCGCCAAACAGATTCTGCAACATATTGGGGATGCGAAATGCAGCGTTAAAGGCATCGGCAGACCAGGTCTGTCCAAAATAGTAAGCGAATACACGCGCCCGCACGAGTCCGAAAATGCGGCTCAAAAAAATTCCCGCTGCTACGAGCAGAGCGTGTTTGCCGCTATTTGTTGTTTTTGTAGATGGTTGGTTAGTATTTGTCGAATCCATGCTGTGGGTGAAACGCCGGCGGTTGCGAAAATCAGGCAACCTAAATGGTTTCCCGCATATCATACATGAACCAATGAGGAACGCCAGCAGCGCGTTACTTTGCCGCTACCTTTAGTTCTGGCAAAGTAACGTTAAATAGTTTGAAATTTGCCCGTCGGAAGACGGATTCGGAGAGAGAGGTAACGCTATGAAAAAAGTGAGTAAAGTGCACAAAACAGTTCTCTTATGTCTTGCCGGCATATCGTTTTTGACCTGTGCTGTCAACTTTCCGGCCCAAGAGACGGCTGCCACAAAGATTGTCATTACGGAAGGTATGCCCTTAACCATTGTCACCACGCAGGACATCTCCAGCAAAGACGTGGCGCGGGGCGACACCGTAGTTTTCAAAGTAGATGAGGATTTTATGGCGGGCGGCCAGGTTATTGTCAAAAAAGGGACGTTGGCGAAAGGCAGCGTTATCAACGCCGAAAAAGGCGGTTCGCTGGGGAAATCCGGCACCTTGGCGATTCAGGTGGAAACCACCACGATGGTTGACGGCGGCGTGCTTCCACTACGCGCGGCAAAAGGCTCGGAAGGGGCCGATAAAACCAACAGCGCGATGGCGATAGGCATTCTGGCCGGCCCTTTCGCGCTTTTGAAAAAGGGCGGGGAGGCGATTGTCAAAGCCGGCTCTAAACTGACGGTTTACACCGCCGAAGAGCGGCATTTTCGTCTGGAAGGCGATAAGTTGGTGGCAGAACTCATGGAAACGCCAGCCACCTCAAACGAACCTGTTACAGTTTACATTTATCGCCCCAGCAAATGGGTTGGGCGCGCTTTGGAACCTTCGGTTTTTTGCGACGATGTAGAATTGGCGCGGATGGACAACGGGCGTTTTTTCATGCTCAAAATCAAACCAGGCAAACACATCTTGCGCATGACCGATGAGGAGAAAGGCTACGAGATAAACATGGGCGGCGGACAGGTTTACTATTTTCGCGTTGGCCTGGAAGCGGGAACCTGGAAAGGAAAAGGGAGACTGCTCTTGGACGACAACGAAAAAGGAGCCGCCGAAGTGAAGAAACTGAAATACCTCGGCGCGGATAAAATTAAAGACAAAACAATGATTGTGGCCGAAGTTAAAGAGGTGAAAATGAAGTGATTCACGCAGAATGATGGTTGAACCCTGGGCCTCGGATAGACGGCTAAAAGTATTTCGGCGTGAGTCCGTTTATCAGGGCAAATGGTGTGATTGTCCGGTAGTTGGATCCCAAAAATGGATGCTTTTGGGGCTTTGTAACTTTTGCGGGAACACCACCAAGACTTTTTGGTCAGGCAGTTTGGCCGAGAGCGTGATAAACCCTTCAAGGTTCGGCGTTTGATAAAGCGCCAGCCCCAAATCTTGGGTGGGCGCAGTTCCGTTGGGGCCGATTACGGAAGTTTGCGGGCCGCGTAGTTGGTAGCCGCGCCAGTCTCCGGTTAATTCTTGCGCGGAAGCGTTGAGTTGACGCTGTGTTTGCGGGTCAGCCAAGTTGATAACATTCGCCAGGTTTACCGTAATATTGATAAGCGTCCAGGCGCGGCGCGGATGTGGAACCAGGCCGCCAGGCGAAGGTGTTCCCAGTAAGGCTTGTACTTCAAAAAGCGCGACCAGGTGATTTTCTGCCAGATAAAGAACCTCAAAAGGGGTTGCGGCTAACTGCCCGGCGTTGAAACGGCTGGGCAGAGCGCGCGTATGGGTTGTGCTGATGGCGGTGGGTAAGAACTGCGGTTGCAAGGCGCGAAACCAAATTCCGCTTTCAGTTTGTGCCGGTAATTGGCTGCAATTGGCGAGGTTCATGTGAAAATCCCGTGTTTCAAACTGTTCAGTAAATCCTGCACGCGCTGTTCGTCTTGCTTGCCGCTTAAAATGAGTTCCAGGGGCTCGCGTCCGCCTAACAATTCGTGCGGGGTGCGTAGCCATACGTCCGGTTCTAAAACCACCGCCGACGCCTCCTCGCGCCAATAGTCAAGTTCGGGCGCGGGTAATTTTGTCAAAAGCTGGCTCATAATCGTTTCTCGCCTCCTTGAGGTTGATTTTACCCTGCTAGTTTAGTCACGGCAACTAACAATCGCGGTTGGCCTATAACCCGTAGTCTTTGATTTTGGTCAGCAGTGTTTTGTAGCTTACTTCCAAGAGTTCGGCGGCGCGGGTTTTGTTGCCGTCGCAGGCGCGGAGAGCGGCGCGGATTTTGCGTTTTTCGGCGAAGGCGACGGCGCGTTCCGTAGCTTGCGAGAGCGTGCCTTCGAGATTCAGTTCGCTCAATTCGGCGGGTTCACGGCTAAACATCAGGCCCAGGTCGCGGGCCGCTAAAACGCTGCCATCGGCTAAGATACAGGCGCGTTCGATGACGTTTTCCAGTTCCCGCACATTGCCCGGCCAGTGGTAACGGCGGATGAATTCAAGGGCCTCCGCGCTCAATTCGGCGGGGCGTCCGCGCAACTCTTTGCCGAAACTGTGGGCGAAGTGCTGCGCCAATAAAACGGTGTCGCCGGAGCGTTCACGCAAGGGTGGAATGTCAACCGGAAAGACGGCGAGACGGAAAAATAAATCACTGCGAAACTCGCCCGCTTCGGAGGCGGCCCGCAAATCGCGGTTAGTCGCGGCTACGATGCGCACATTGACGGGAATCGGCATCCGTCCGCCGATACGGTCAATCATCCTTTCTTCCAAGACGCGCAACAACTTACCCTGCACCGCGAGCGGCATCTCGCCGATTTCGTCCAAAAAAACCGTGCCGCCATTGGCTAGTTCAAACTTGCCCAAACGCCGGTCACCCGCGCCGGTGAACGCGCCTTTTTCGTGGCCGAACAGTTCGTTTTCGATAAGCGTTTCGGGAATCGCGGCGCAGTTGAGCGCGACAAACGGCCCGTTGCGGCGCGGGCTAAGGTGATGCACGGCGCGGGCGAAAAGCTCCTTGCCGGTGCCGGATTCGCCCAGCAACAGCACTGTCGCGTCAGTTTGCGCGACGCGCTGTGTTTCGTTGACGCATCGTTTGAGGGCGTCCGATTCGCCGATGATGCGCGGGAAACCGTAGCGTTTCGCCCACTCATCGCGCAGCAGAATGTTCTCGGTGCGGAGGCGCACTTGCTCCAAAGCGCGTTCGACCAAGAGCAGTAAGTGATTGGAATCAACGGGTTTCTGGAGAAAATCCTGCGCGCCGTCTTTCATCGCTTGGACGGCCTCATCAATCGAACCGTAGGCCGTCATAACGATAACCGGCACGTCCGGGTCGGCGGCTTTGGCGGCGCGCACCACATCCAAACCGGAACCGTGCGGCATCTTCAAATCAGTCAACACGATGCGGTAAGGTTGGCGGGCGATGGCTTGTTGCGCGAAGCGGGCGTCGGCGGCTTCGGCAACGGTGTAGCCCGCGCCTTCCAGCGTCATACGCAGAGCGCGGCGCAGGCTGTCCTTGTCTTCAACAAGTAAAATTTCGGGTTGGGGCGTGTTTTCTGTTGGCATAATTGGCGCGGACAGCAAGCCCTGAGATGGTGTCACGCGCACTGCGTAAGTGTCAAGCTTGCTTGGTTTGCGGAAAACCGAAAGTGTCGCGCCACAGGCTTCAGCGGCGGTGCGCGTCTATAAAATCAGAAGGGTCAAGCCAGCCCTTTGTGTCACTGCTGTAACCCGCGCCAGGCGCGCCCCAATCGCGGCATTCGGGGGTTCGCAGTTCAAAATGCAGGTGGCACAAAAAGCGCCCCTCGCCATCGCCGACGGTGCCTATTTGTTGGCGTCGTTCCACCTTTTCGCCCACTTTGACTTTGATTTCTTTCAAGTGCGCGTATTGCGTTTCGACCTCTGAACCGTCGGGCCGGCGGTGGCGCACGATAACGACATTGCCCCAGCCTAACCAGACTTTTTCCGCCAAGATTACTACGCCCCGCGCCGCCGCGAAAACCGGTTCGCCACAATCTGTATTGCCGCCGCCTTCGCCGTTCCAGTCTTCGGCCAGATGTTCGTTTTCGGTAAAATCCTGCGCGTTGTACCAACCGTCACCATCGCGTTTTTGCGTCACCGTCGGCGTTTTGCCCACCGGATAAGCAAAGCCGTCAGCAATGGGTATTTGCTCCGGCGCAACCACTTTGCCCGAAGCTTGGCAACCTGCTGTAAACGCAAGCAGCGCAACAATTAAAGCCCATCTCCACGCCTTGCCGTAATTCATAACGCTCTACAAACCGTAGCCGCAGACGCCCGTGCGTGGTGAATTTAAGACCGGCAGAAACATCTCGTCGCCGCATTCGTGGTCTTCCGAATG
>JAYVJN010000587.1:0-7779 GCA_043769325.1 Acidobacteriota bacterium | reverse complement strand
ATTTGTTCCAATCCTTACGGCGTTCAAGCAAATTCGGAACAGGAATTTTCTCGCCTGAAGGCGATACTCTGAACGCTTCCAAACCAATTTCGATTTCTGCGGGAAGCGGTTCATCTACGCCGTGTTTGACCGCATCGTAAATATAACGGTCAATACTCGTTTTGAGCATTTCCCAAATCTCAGAATCTTTCGCAAACGCTTTCGGATAATTGCGTTTTGTTTCATCAAACAGAAACGGCAAAACGCAGTTTTTACTAATGTATTCGGTAATATCTTCTTTCGTGTAATACGCGCCCATCTGTGCGCGGTCGTTGATGTATTTTTCAAAAATATAGCCGATTACGTCGGGATTTATATCTTTTCCGCTTGCCATTACGCGAGTGTCGAGATGCCATTCGTATTGGTCAAAGAAATCAAAGATTCGCTCAAAGGCTTTATCGTCAATTTGGATATTTTGAAAGTTTTTCTCTAATTCGTGTTCATCAAACAAACCGCCGTTCAGATACGGAATTCTGCCAATCTCCGCTTTTAATTCGTCTTTATGATTCGGTTCGCCAAGTCCTCGATGAAAAAGTTCAAGCAAAAAATTACGGTAAAAAGAATAGTATTGATTTTGTCCTTTTTTGGCTTGCGTGGCTCTCAACTTATCGCGCAGATAATTTTTGTTGTTATCCAAAAAACCTTTTTTCTGAATGAAATAACAAAACATCAACCGATTGAGCATCAAGGACACATACCATTGTTTGCTCAGATTTTCCTTTTTTTCTCTTGGATGTGTGCTGTTCCATTCGTCAATATGGTCGTCAATGCCGGTCAGAAAATCATAAAATGAACCGTGTTCGCGTTTAAATTTATCGTAAAACTGTTTAGTAACTTTCTCGGCGTTTTGGTGAAAGTTTTCGGCAATGCGTTTTGTTACGTCAACAATCGTAATTTGGTCTTCTTCGTCAATTTCAAAGAAAATCCCCGCCGCGCGTTGAAAAAGTAGTTCGGGCGACTGTTGATTATTCCAGCGAGTTTCGGTAACTTTCGTCGGCTTGCCCGTTTGCCGCACGACCAATTGCCAAATTTGTTCGCTCTTATGCGCATCGTGAAAGATGATGAGATGCTCTTGAAAAAGTTTGGTAACTTTAGTTTCAATCTTTTTACGAATGTTGTAAGCGGGGGGGAAACCGTCAGCATTCGGCGAACAAACCAAAATCTTAAACCCGCTCTTTTCCCCCACAGATTGCACCGTAAATGTCTCATTATCGACGGTTATCGGTTGTGCCGCGCGGTCATTATTCCAACCCATTTCGTTGAAAAGCTCGCGGAAATTAAACTCGCGGATGTATCGAGAAAACTCTTGCTTGTTTAAGGGCATATTATACCAGTGGGCAGTGGGCCGTAGGCAGTTGGGTTCGCGGCAGCTAAACCGTGTAATTTCTTTGAGATAGCTGTCACAACCAAAAACCTTAATGCGGTTATGTTAATGTAATTTGGTATTATTATAAATGCAGAAACACGCACGCAGTAAGTGTGCTTTTTTGTCTGCCTAGAAGAACGCCCTTACTGCGTGCGGGCTTCTGCATTTTTGCAATCACGCATAAGCGCGCTACTCTAAACTTCCTTCAAACCAAGCGAACAGATGATTTGCGGGATTTTAACAGATTGTTCGTCTTCATTGGTAATGACAAGTTTTTCTTCTTCTCGCAAAGAAACAACCAGTTCGGCAAGTTTATCATCAGCAATTCCCGTCTTCATTTGCCGGTTAAGCGTTTCCCTGGCAAATTCTTTCAAAGGAAATTTGAAAATATCATCCACGCTTTTTTTCAATTGCTCATTGACAAAAAGCGTGTTTTCAAACTCTTTGCAATATCTGTCCAGCCGCATATAAACGCGATATTTCACGCCCGATTTTTTGCCCAATGAACCGCCGGAATTTTTCTCGTCTTCGCGGGCACAACCAATGCCGATTTTTACCAACTCATGATGCTTTTCGTGCTTCGTCAATGGCGTAGTTTTGGCGTTGCAGTTTGCCGCTTGCAAAATTCTGTATTGCGATTGAGTAACTATTTTGCTGTCGCTGGCTATCCACGTTAAAACATCATTGTCTTCGGAGGTTCGTATGTAAGTTATCACACCTTCACGTTGGCGTAGTTCGTTATTTGCTTTGGTGGCATAAATTACATTTGGCAAATCGGGAATGATTTTGAGCAAATCCGGGTCGGCATCAGTCGCGTTTTTCCAAATTTGATAAGCATACGAAGCCAGGTCAACTTCTACATCTTCGCCTTCATCATCCAGAATCCCGCTCTTTTCGTTGTATAAATCTTCGATATTTATGGGGTCGCCGTCAAAAAAGGTCTCGTCCGAACCAACAACTTCGGCATTTTGCCGGATTCGCGCCGATAATCGGCTTCGCAGATTGATAATTTCTTCTAAGCCATCTTCGGGCAGAAAAGAATAACAAATAATTTCATCGGCTTTTTGTCCAATGCGGTCAACTCGTCCGGCCCGTTGAATCAGCCGGATAATCGCCCACGGCAAATCAAAATTTACGATAATATGAGCGTCTTGCAGGTTTTGCCCTTCGCTCAAAACATCGGTGCTGATTAAAACTCGAATCTCTTTTTCCGAACTAATTATTTCGGGTTTGTCGTTGCTGCGCGGACTAAACCGGTAGGCCAAATCCGTCGGATTTTCGCTGCGGCCCGTAGCGCATTCAACCCTTTGCAAACCACGCTTTTGCAACTGTTCTGCCAGATAATAAGCAGTGTCGGCAAACTGTGTAAAAATCAAAGCCTTTTCGGTTGTATGTTTGCTTGTAACTAATGCAAACAGCGCGTTTAGTTGACGGTCTTGAGCGGGTTGCCAATTTTTGCCAATGTCTAAAACTTTGATAATTTCACGGCTGTCTTTGATGAGCGTTCTTTGCAGTTTCTCCAAAAATAGTTCGCTTCTCAGCCAATCAAATTTTCTCTTGTTTTCCACATCCGCAAACATTGCATAGACTTTTTCCGCTTGTTGCAAATATATTTCTTCATCAAGAATTAAGTTCAAACTATTTTCACCATTGAAAGGATTATCAGTGTCGCCGTCGTCTAAAAAACCATCAAGATTCTGCGAGATATTTTTACCAATCGGAACCGGCAAACGGTTCTGCAAGGCATAAATAAAGATAAAATTCCGCAAAATATGGCGGCTCAAAGAAAGCAAAAACGAATAACCGCTACTTTCTAAACGCTTGAAAAGATTGGTGCGACAAAATCCCATCAAACGCTTTCCGGCGCGTGTCAGATTCTTGGTTATTGCTTCTTCGGCTTTGTTAAGGATGATTTTCGGGTTTTTGTCTAAAAAATCAAACAAGCCGTACCGTGGCAATTCGAGGTTGTTGATGAGTTCGACAACCTCCTGTGAGTAGAGTTTTGCGTATTGGTCATGCGGGTCTTTAGAATCAAAGGGGTACTCAACCTTTTTCGGCAATCTATCGGGAAAATAAGAACGCGAACCATCGGAAAACGTCAGGTATTTTCTACCTCTTTCCTCATCGTTTTTAGCATAATGCCGCTTGATAAACGAGCGCGTCCGCCGCACCATATACAAACGCATCAATTCACGCCAATCATCGGCAAAAGCACTTTTTTCAAATGCCTTGATGCTCCGCATAAATGTTTCAGTATGGTTTGCTGCAAACTGAATTTGTCCACCCAAACTTTCGATATATCTTTCGGGAGAAATGCCGATGTCTTTTTCGTCGGGAATAAATAGCCGCAGTTGGTTTGATAAATCAAGAAAAGATTTGTTGTAAGGCGTAGCGGAAAGCAGAATGACTTTACTTTCGTTTTCCTCTAAATATGCTTTTATAGCCCGATAGCGTCCACCTTCATCATTTCGTAAATTGTGGCTTTCATCAATGATAACCAGACGGTAGCGACGCAGGGCGGGCAATTTTTGTTGAACCTGGGTTTGTGAAATCACTTTGGCCCGTAGTTGATATTTGTGCGCGTAATCTTCCCACATTTCAACTAAGTTGCGCGGACAAATAATGAGTGTTTCCAAAAAAAAGTCGTCTTCAAAAAGTTTGGCTAAAGCGGTGGCGGTAATTGTTTTGCCTAACCCCACAACATCGCCAATCATCACGCCGCCGCGTTTGTGTAAATGGTGCGCGGCAACCAAAACCGCTTTTTGCTGAAAATCAAGCAACTCTTTTTGAAATACTTTGGGCAGATTAAATTCATTAATTCCGGCTCTCGCTTCACGCGATAAGTGATAAGCCATTTTCAAATAAATATGGTACGGCGAAAACAGGCGGTCTGCCGCCCAACTTTCGTCAATAATTTCAATTAACTCTTTCGTGATGTCCAAACACCAACGGTCTTTCCAACGGTCATCAAACCATTTCACCAATTTCGCGGCGGCATCTTGTTCTTCAACATCAATATTCAGTTCGCCTTGTTTTGCCAAACCTGCCAAAGTCAAATTACTGCTGCCCAGAAAGCCTTCAACTTTTCCTCTGTCTTGCAAGTAACACAAGTAAAGTTTAGCGTGTAGCGTGTAGCGCAAATGAAGTTTGACGACAACCTTGCCTTCCTTCATCTGCCGGCTCAAGGTTCGCAAGGCTTTTTCATCCGCTTCGGTTGGCGTTCCGATGGTTAATTGCTCCTTAAATTCTTGGGCCAGTTGCTTTTTGAGTTTTACTGCTTCCGCCTGGTCAAACAGGTAGTTTTCATCACGATTGAAATGCTCACGCAAAATATCTACCGGCATCTTTTGCATTCCGACTAAAAGCCGACAAACCCGTACGGTTTGCTCACTGCCTTCGGTAACTACCGCCCCCGATAATGCTTCAACACTTTCTGCCACTTCTTTCCAACCGCGCAGATTAAAATAACCGACACAAAAATCTGCGCGCTGGGAAACTTTCAATGTTGTTGCCAGCCCTTTAGAAAACTGGTTTTCTATATTGTCGTAAATCTTTGGCATGATTTTTGTAAAATTTGTTTTGCTAAAAGTGTCGCCCAAGCAATCTTATGGAAACAGCATTTTAGGTGCCTGGGCTTTCGTGTCGCTGTTGTATTGGCAAGCGCAAAGTAACGCCATTGAGATATTTCATGAACAGAAGGTAGCGTCCAGCGTCTCATCAGCTAGGTTATTGCACCTCTAAAATATCACATCGCATACCTTGTGGCACAGAAATTAGCCGGCATTAGGTTCGCCTATTACTCATTACTGAGCGGCAGGGAAATTGCGGTGGCGTTAAATAGCCCGGAATGCTGCGAATCTGTCGCTCAACTCAAGTTGTGAGTAGGGCTTGCCACCTGTGGAACGCGGAGTTGGCAGATGTGGCGGATCTGCCAACTGGCGACGCGCGAAGGTCGCGTCATTGGCGCAGACCGCGACGGCGGCGGCGGTTCTGGCGCGCTTCGCGCAACGCGGCTTCTTAACTGCCTACTGCCTACTGCCTACTGCCCACTGCCCGCTGCCGCGTTGCGGCCTACTTGGGCGGCGTTTTAATCTGCGGGCTTAAATTAACAGTGGAAAAACTTTAGTTTGTAACGGAAAACGCTTGCTTTGGCGGGCTAAGATTGGTAATCTGCTCCGTGCCAGATAACTGCAAGACGCAAGTAACATAATTTCGCTGTTTTCGCACCCTCGTCATTGCGTCAAATGGCTTTTACCCGCACAAAACGGATGTCTATGGTTGCTCGAAAATACACCTTGCCAGGTCGGAATTGGCTCTATCTGCTGGGGGCGTTATTTATTTGCGCCAACCTTGCCTGGGCGCAATCGCCCGCCACAGGTAAAGTCTGGTCAATTGTCTTGAATTCCCACAAAGACACAGATAAGAAGGTCGTGGCGCGTAAGCATTTCTACCTCATATCCGGTGTCAGTGAGGCTTCGCCGGTGCCCGAAGTAAAAGCGCTGTTTCGTCTCAAAACACTTGAAACCGCGCTGCTTAAACTGGAGAAGGACAAGAAAAAGAACGAAAAAGAGATAGGCGAAACCCAGAAATCCATCAACGAATTAAGAAGCAACTTTTTTAAGTCCCTGATTGCCGCGATTGGCCGCCCGCCTACGTTGCAAGATTACCAGGCCATGCTCGTCAAGGCCGGTTTAGCAGAAACCAAAGCCAAAGAGTTTATTGACAATTGGATTTTAGGCTATCGTTGTGAAACCATTTTTTGCCAGGATATTGCCGAAGCGGATTTGACGAAAATCAGCCTTTTCAAAGAAGCCTTTGACGCCAACGCGCCGCTCTTTGCCAAGGCCACCGACGCCAACCAACGGGCCTTGCGTTGGTTGCCCAACTTTTTGCCCGCAGCGGCGCGTACCGGCTATTTCGAGATGAGGCGCAAATGGGCCAAGTGCGCCGTCGCTTATTTGCAAGCCTCCCCCACTGCCGCCACGCAAAAAGGCTTGGGTTTAACCATCGCTCCGGCCATGACCAATAACCAAGGGAAACTGCTCTTTCCGAATGTTCCGGTTGGCTTACACTTCATCAGCAACCTTTTGCCGTTGGATGTTGATAGCGATTATAACCGCGCTAATTTGTGGCTCCACTCAAGGGAAATCAGTCTTACTGAAAAGACCGGTTACAGAGCGGACGTTTCCGGTGCTTCGGGCTTGCCCAAATCGCGCGTAGAAATCAAATCTTTAGCATTAGAAAGCGTATCTTCGCCGACTTTTACCTGTGAACCTTAACGATATGAACGCACCGAACGTGCCGACTTTCTCTGCTGGAACAACGCCGCGCCGCCTGGCGGGGGTGCTTGTTTTCGTTTTTGCGGTGGCTGGTTTGCTGTTCATCACGCCCCAGGCCTGGCTGCAAGGCAAAAAACCGGTTGCGAAAAAACCATCGCCGGCCTCAACCGTTCCAGCTACCGATGAACCGGCGCAGAGACGCGGCGCGGCTAAATCCAAACGTCTCTTTATCCACGACAAAAACCACATTCGCAGCAGCCGCGAAAACGGGCGGTTGGTATCCAACTGCGACGAATGCCACCGCATTCCGGGCGCGTTCTACGTTGCGGATAACGCGCTTGGCTTCAATGTGAGCGAGTTTCCCGACCACCCCGATTGTTTGCGTTGCCACGAACACCGCAAAGACTTTTTCCGCGGCAACAGCCCGGCCATCTGCACCGTCTGTCATAAAGGTTCCTCGCCGCGCGAAGGCAACCCGGGCCTGTTCCCCAAAGCCGGCGGCCCCGACGTGGAAAAGGATTTCACGGGCCGTTTCCCGCACGATAAACACCAGGATATTCTGGCCTTAAAGCAAGAGCCAGCCCGCGCCAACCAGGGTTTTCGCATCGTCAAAGCCTCTTTCCGCGCCCAAGACAAGCCAGCCGCCGTCGCCGAGCGTTGGGATTGCGCCCGCTGCCACGAAGCCTATCCGAAAGAAGTGGAAAAGCAACTGCTGGCTAACATTGACTGGCTGGCGGCGCAGAAGGCTTCTAACATCCCGCTTTTCTCAGACGCGCTAAAAGTTCTTTACGTCAATAACAAAGTCACTATTAAAAACGGCGACAGCGAAGAAGACCTCAAATCGCCGTTGCTTGACAAAGACAATAATCTGCCTCTGGGGATGGACAAGCACCCGGATGACCCGACGGCCCCGGCCAATGTCTTTCGGCAAAGCCCCAACGGGCCGACGGGCCATAAATACTGCTTTGAATGTCACGCGCTGACACAAGGAAATTGGAATTCGCCTTACCCGCGCGCCAATGATTGCGTTGGTTGTCATGGGCGCGGCACCGCGCTTGAGCCGCGTCCGGCAGATGATACCGGCGTGGCTAAAAC
>JAYVJN010000586.1:0-3943 GCA_043769325.1 Acidobacteriota bacterium | reverse complement strand
ATCGGCACCATCGGCTGCTTTAGTTTGCAACAAGGCAAACACATCACGACGGGCGAAGGCGGTGTAGTTGTGACCAACGACGACGCGCTGGCCCGCCGTCTGTTTCTCTTTATCAACAAAGCCTGGGGCTACGGCGACCAAAACGCCGACCACTATTTCCTCGCGCTCAACTATCGCGTCAGCGAACTGCAAGGCGCGGTGGCTTTGGCGCAAATGAACAAACTCGAAGCCGTCGTCAATGCCCGCGTGCAAGCCGCGAAGTATCTGACCGACAAAATCAAGGGCTTGCCCGGCATCGAAACGCCGTATGTAAGTTCGCGCAGCGTCCACACTTACTGGAAATACTGCCTCCGCGTAGATAGCTCGGTTATCGTCGGCGGCGCGGTTGGCTTGGCGAAAATGTTGAAAGAACGTAACATCGCCTCGGCCCCGCGTTATATCCAGAAACCAGCCTACAAATGCCAGGTTATCCGCGACCAAGTGACGTTTGGCAAGAGCCGCTGGCCCTTTACCCTGGCCCACCCCGACGCGGTAAACTATGACGATACGCGCTTCCCCGGCACACTGGCCGCGCTGGAAGGCGTGCTCGTTCTACCCTGGAACGAACTCTACACCGAACAACATCTCGACTACATCGCCGACGCCGTGAAGATGGGCGTCGCTGAACTGGCCCGCGAAGAAGTCTTCGCCTAATTAAATGGAGAATGGAGAATGGATAGCGGATAATTTCCGGCCCTTCTCCATTCTCCATTCTCCATTCTCCATTATGCTAAAATTTGCACTTATCGGCACGGGCGGCATCGCCCAGACTTACGCGCAGGCTTTTCAAACGAGCGATTGTTGCCAACTCGTCGCAGTGGCGGATACACGCACGACGGCGGCGGCGGCTTTTGCTGAACCATTCGGGGCTCAGAGTTTCGCGGATTATAAAACACTGGCGGGAAACTCGGAGTTTGACGCCGTGATTATTTCCACGCCGCCCAACACGCATCCCGAAATCGCGCAGTATTTTATGAATCGCGGCAAGCACGTCTTGTGCGAGAAACCGCTCTGTCTGTCTGTCGCCGAGGCCAAACAGATGATTGAAACGGCAGAGAAAACCGACGTTACTTTCACAATGGCGACCAAATTCCGCTACTGCGAGGATGTCGTCACGGCCAAATCCATACTGGCTTCCGGCGTCTTGGGCGAAGTCGTGCAGTTCGAGAATGCGTTCACGGCTAAAGTGGATATGTCGCAACGCTGGAACTCCGACGCGGAAGTCTCCGGCGGCGGCGTTCTGATTGACAACGGCACGCATTCAGTGGACATCATCCGCTACTTTTTAGGCCCGATTACGGACGTTCTCGCGCTGGAAACCTCCGGCACGCAGAATCTGAGCGTTGACGAAAACGTCAAACTGCTGGCGAAAACCGCCAACGGCGTGGCGGCCAGCGTTGATTTGACCTGGGGCATTAACAAAGAGTTGCCTTACTTCATCAGTATTTACGGCACCTCCGGCACGCTCCACATCGGTTGGCGCGAAGCGAAATACAAACTCAATTCGTCGCCCGATTGGACGGTTTTCGGCAAAGGCTACGACAAGGTGCAAGCCTTCCGCGCCAAAATCGAAAATTTCCACAACGCCGTCGTCTCCGGCGAGGAACTTCTGACCAAACCCGCCGACGCGCTGGCCTCCGTCGAAGTCATCGAAGCGGCTTATAAATCGCTCAAACAGAATTTGTGGCAGAAAGTCACGGAAAAAAGCGAAACCGCCGCCCGCTAGCGATGTACCACAGACTGTCTAGTCTGTGGCGGGGTTGCGCCGGCCGAGTCGTTCCTTAAAACGATTCGGTTGATTAGCTAAACGACAGGCTAGACAGCCTATCGTACATTCTATGGTAAAGATTCATCCTACTGCCATCATTGAAGATAACGTCACTTTCGGCGAAGGCACATCCGTCTGGGATAACGTCCACATCCGGCATGGCGCGTCGCTGGGCGATGAATGTATCGTCGGCGAAAAGTCTTACATCGCCTACGACGTGAAAATCGGCAACCGCGTGAAAATAAACGCGATGGTCTATATCTGCGCCGCCGTGACGATTGAGGACGGCGTGATGATTTCCGCCTCGACCACCTTTACGAATGACCGTTTCCCCCGCGCCACCACGCCCGATTTGAAAGAACTGCGCTCATCCGACCCCGACGAACACACCTTGCCCACTCTCGTGCGCGAAGGCGCGACCATCGGCGCAGGCTGCATTATCGGCAACGACCTCGAAATCGGACGCTGGGCGATGGTCGGCATGGGTTCGATTGTCACTAAATCGGTGCCGGATTTCCACTTGGTTTTAGGCCAACCGGCCCGTTCCGTCGGCGCGGTCTGCCGTTGCGGGCAGTTGTTTCACAAATTCGCCGACGGCGACGACACGATTGAGGATGTTTCCTGCCCGGCCTGTGGCGCGTGGTACGATGTGAACGAACGAACGGTCACTGAAATTGCCGATTGAGACAAAGTACGGCTTCGCGGACAGCCTTGTCCGCATGAGCGCAAAGCGCGAAAACAGGTTGCGGTAGGGTCTTGTTTCTCTGAAAATTGCCTGTTGCGTTAGTGGCGTTACTCGCCATTCGGCTCGTTTGCGGACAAGGCTGTCCGCGCTCCAGTCGCAACTCATTTTAGTTATGAACGCTTTTGCTACGCTCCAAACCAGGCTGAATCAACCCAGCATTCCCGCTTTGGACGGCGTGCGGGCGGTGGCGGTGTTTCTGGTGATTTTGTATCACTACGGTTTCGGGCGTGTGCCGGGCGGTCATGGCGTGATGCTGTTCTTCGTGTTGAGCGGTTTTCTGATTACCTGGTTATTGCTCAAAGAGAACGATAAAACCGGCACGATTTCGCTCAAAGGCTTTTATTGGCGGCGCGTGTTGCGGATTTTTCCGGCGTTTTATGTTTTTTGGTTTTTGATGGCGGGTTATCTGCTCTTGCGCGGTAAAGGCGTCCCCTGGCCTCACGCCCTGAGCGCGTTTTTCTACACCAGCAACTACTACGCCGCGCTTAATCATCACCCCGAAAATCTTTTCAGCCACACCTGGTCGCTCTGCATTGAGGAGCAGTTTTACTTCTTGTGGCCCGCCGCGTTTCTTTTGTTGCGCCGCAATTTACGCACCATGACGCGCACGCTGGTCGCGCTCATCGCGTTGGTGTGGATTTACCGCGCCGTTTTGGTGTATGGCTTCGGCGTCAACGTCAGTTACATTTACACGGCTTTCGATACGCGGCTGGATCATCTGATGGTGGGCTGTCTGCTGGCGGTCTTGCTCAAACGCGATGCGCTGCCCGCGCTGTGGACAAGCGTTACAAGCCATGCCGCCGCGCCATTAGTGACAATTGCCCTGCTCGGCCTTTCGGTTTACGCGGGCCAGGAAAACCTCTTGCCGCGCTACCGCGACGTTTTCGGTTACGCCGTCGAGCCTTTGTTGATGGCGGTCTTTATCGTGCAGATGATTAAGTTGAGCGAGAACGGCGTGTGGTCTTGGACGGAATGGGGTTGGATAAAATACCTCGGACGCATCTCCTATCCGCTCTATCTGTACCAGCAATTCACCATCTACCCGACGAGCAAAGCCCTGGCCTTTCTGCCCTGGCCGCTGCAACTGGCCGGCGTAATTACCACGACAATCATCGCCGCTTCGCTGTCTTATTACCTCGTCGAACGCTACTTCCTCAAGCTAAAAGACGCGGGCCGCAACCGCTCTGCCAAACTGTCACCAATAGCGCAAACCGGCTAAACTTTTAACGCAACTCCACCAACGCCCGTTGGACATAGACGCGGGCCATCTGTTTGCGCCAATTCATGGCGAAATCGGTGTTGTCGAGCGGGCGGGCTTTGTTGTAGGCGTCTTCGGCGGCGGCTTCGATATTGGCGTCGTTAAGCGGCGCGCCGATGAGTTTCGCTTGCGC
>JAYVJN010000585.1:0-3158 GCA_043769325.1 Acidobacteriota bacterium | reverse complement strand
CGGAGCGCACAACTTTTCCGGCGTCGTTTCCGGTGGTTGTCACCACCGGCTAATTTCCTCTGCGCTTTCAGCGCGAAAACCAAGTCCAGGCTGGCAGCCAGGTGTTAACTGCGTAAGGTGAGAAGAATTTGATCCGGCGTAACCCCGCGCTTGCTCCGCAGCGCACGGGGCTTTATGCTGCCGCCCATATTCATGGGCTGAAAACCAACTCAATTCTGGCAAAGGTCGAGTAATTTCTACCCCTGATTCGCATTATTAATGTCGTTATCAAGATTCTCTATCCGGCGTGCGCTAATTGTGCCTTAAACACTGAACCTTGAGCATTATTTGTAGATATTTTGACAAATAATGTTCAAGGTTTAATGGCAAATGTGCAATGTCTTTTACAGCTTGGCGCGTTTCAGCGTTATATCAAGCTGGCCGCGTTCGTTGGTGATAACGCCTTTGACGGGGATGTGGCGGGCGTCGTCGGTGAACCAGAGCGACATTTTGCCTTTGCCGGCGATGAGTTTGTCGTCGCCGAAGATTTCCGGCTCCAAACGAATGCAGGGGACTTTGCCAAGCAGCGTTTTCAGGGTTTTGCGTTCCGTCACGCGCACCGGAATCTGATAAACCGCGCCGGAATCGCTGACTGACAAGGTGAATTTTGCGCCTGGTTTGAGGTCGGTGCGTAAGCGCAAATGATACCAGATGGAGACTAAATCGTAAGCCGGACTTTCCAACGCGGCGGCAATCACGCGGGGCGGGGCGTTGGGGTCTTTGGGGTTGCGTTCCGTCCAGACGACTTTGCCGGCGCGATAATCAAACGCGGCTTCGCTCACTCGTTGGCGTTTGTTCTGCGTGTCCTCTTTTTTGGTTGTGAGCGCGGCGAGATTGCCCGCATCGGCGGTGGTTTCCAGGTGTTGGCGAAAGTATTGGCGGAAAATCTTGAGCAACGCGCCTTTGGATTCGGCGTCAGCCGTGAAGCGAAACGAGGAAGTTTCCTTATGATTGGCTTTCGCTGGTGTTGTCGCCGGGCCTTGTGTCACGACGAAGCGCAAATCCACGACGTTGACGCCGCGCAGCAGCAGTTTAGAAAACTCACCTTCGTAAAACAGTTCCTCGCCTTCCTTAAAGGGCCAGGTTTTGCTTTCTTTGGGCTTTTGCGCAAAGGCGGGACTGATGAACAAAAAGACAATAAACAGAAGGCTCAGACGTTTCATAGAAGTAAATCGTGAATCGTAAATCGTAAATAGAAATCAGCCAACCTATTGCTCAACTTGTGGCTGATTACTGAAGCGGATGAGCCTAAGTTTCAGTCAAAGCTGTTATGGCACAAGCATTTGACTTTGAACTTTGAACTTGAAACTTTGAACACCTGCTTACCTATTTCCAAAACCATGCTTTAGCCGCCAGTATCGCCAATGCCGCCAAGACGCCCAGCGTGGCTTGATATTCGCGGTAACGCAGATAAAGGCTGCGGTCAAATTTGTCCGGCGGCGCATCCGAGTATGCCCGCCAGCGCGGAAAAAAGAGCGGCACGGCTGCCGCATATCGTTGGTAAGCCTCACCGAATAGCTCGTTGAGGTGTCCTTCTTCGACGCGCATCACGGGCCAATAGATGCCTAAAAACAGAGCCGCAAACAAAATTACCAGAGGCCACCAACCCGCCGCCGTAACAAACCCCAAACCCATGACGAAGCTGCCCAAATACAAAGGGTTGCGCGTGTGGGCGTAAGGCCCGGAGGCCGCGAGTTTGTCGTTTTTGCGCAGATGCCCCGAACCCCAGCCGCGCAGGGCAAGACCCGCCAACGCGATTGCGCCGCCGAGGGCAAGCGTTTTGACCGAAGGCCGCGCCAGCCAGAAAAACAACGGCGCGCACGCGAACCCAAATGGCACGCGCCAGCGTTGTACCCAAGTGCTGCCAACTTTAACCATGAAAAAGCGATGTGTGATGCGTTACTAAAGACGCGGCTTTCTGTTTTTCGCCGGCCAATATGCGTTCGACAAATTGTAACGCCTGGGCCACTTCAATATCCAGACAAATCCATTTGTTACAGGCGCGGCGATGGCAATCAATACGGCACGGCAAGCTCTTGCGTTCGATGCAAACGTCCGACGGGCGCGGGCTGCCGTTGCGCCACCACTCGGTCGGGCCGAAGATGCCGGCGACGGGCGCGCCGGCGGCCACCGCCAGGTGCGTCGGGCCGGTGTCGCCGCCAATATAAATCTGCGCGCGTTTGGCTAAGGCGTAAAAGCCTTTGAGCGAAGGGCTGACGGCCAAAGCGCGGCGGGTTTGTGAGGCTTCCACAACCCGCGCCGCCAAAGCCTCTTCACCGGGGCCATATGTTACTAAAGAAACTAAAGCGTGCCGCGCCCACAGTTCATCCGCCAACGCGCCGAATTTTTCCGCCGGCCACAGTTTGGTAGGCCAACCGCCGCCAGGGTTCAGAATAGCAAAAGGGCCGGCGGCGGTTTTCGCCAGTTGCGCGGCTTCGGCTTCGTGCTGTTCTTCAAGGGCGAGAGGAAACGCGAAGTCTGCCGGATTACTTGGCACGGCAATTTTTAACGCTCCGGCGACGAGTGCCAGGTTTTTTACGATGACATGGGCGCGTTTGGGCGTCGGGATGGTTTCGCGCAAAAAAAAGCGGCTGGCCGGTTCGCGCAAACTGTCGCGGGTAAAACCGTAACGTCTTGGCGCACCGGAAAGCCGGGCAATTAACGCAGATTTAAGGAGTCCTTGAAAGTCCAGCGAAACAGCGAAAGCGGGGGCGCGCAGTCGGTTTAACTGCCAGCGCGTTGCCAACAGCGTCTCCCCAGATGCCGGTGCGCGCCGCACCGCTTTCGTGTCCAATTCGATGAGATGGTCAAGGTGCGGGTTGCCTCGCAGTATTTCCGCCGCGCGTTTTTCTACCGCCCAGCCAATTTCCGCATCCGGCAAAGCTGCGCGAATTGCCGCCAATGCGGGCAGGGTGTGCACCACGTCACCAATACTGCCGAGTTTGACAATGAGAATTTTCATCTAAGTAAGCAGGTCAGCAAAAGTTTTGCGACGTAATCCCGGCTGCGGAAGCCCGCACTTAGTCAAGGGCGTGGTGGCCGGCCGGACAGACGCCCTTGAATAAGTGCGGGCTTCCGCATTGTGCCACAAACCGCGCATGATAACACATCACGACCAC
>JAYVJN010000584.1:0-4120 GCA_043769325.1 Acidobacteriota bacterium | reverse complement strand
CCGGTTTGCGGTAATGCACGCCGAGGATGGAATTTTCCGCTAAATCCGAATCCAAAAGCAGCCCGCGCCGGTGGCGGTCTTCGGGGATGTGGGCAATGCCGAGGTCTTTGCGTTGGCGGGCGTTCAGCTTGGTTATGTCTTGGTCGCCAAACGAAATAGAGCCGCCGGCGAGACGCGCCGAGGGCGTCAACCCGGCGATGGCTTCGATGAGTTCGGTCTGCCCGTTGCCTTCCACGCCGGCGATGCCGACGATTTCGCCGGCGCGCACATTGAACGAGACACCCGCCAGACGCGCCTGGCCTTCGATGTCATCCACGACCAAGCCTTCCACCGCTAGCACGGTTGCGGCGGGCTTGGCGTCCGGTTTATCTACGCGCAGCAATACATCGCGCCCGACCATCAGCCGCGCCAGTTCCGCCGCGTTGGTCTCTTTCGTCGCCACGCGCCCGACCACCGCGCCGTCGCGCATGACCGTCACTTCGTCGGAAATCGCCAGTACTTCGTCCAACTTGTGCGTGATGATGATGACGGTCTTGCCCTGCTCGCGCATTCCGCGCAAGATTTGGAAAAATTCTTCGACCTCCTGCGGCGTCAAGACGGCGGTAGGTTCGTCCAGAATCAACAACTTAGCATCACGGTATAACGCCTTGAGTAACTCCACGCGCTGCTCTTGCCCGACGGAGAGAGTTTCCACAACGGCATCGGGGTTGATGTCTAACTTAAACTCCTGCGAGAGTTTACGGATTTTCGTCGCCGCCTGTGGCAAATCCAGCGCGAACGCGCCGCCCGGTTCGGCCCCCAGCACGATATTTTCCGCGACGGTCATTGTGTCCACCAACATAAAATGCTGATGCACCATGCCGATACCGTGCTTGATGGCGTCCTGCGGCGTGCGAATCTGCACGGGTTCGCCGTTGAGCAAAATCTCGCCGCTATCAGCCCGGTAAAAGCCGTAGGCAATCCGCATAATCGTGGACTTGCCCGCGCCGTTCTCGCCCACAATCGCGTGAATCGTGCCGGGTTTTACAATGATACTCACGTTGTTATTAGCGACGACGGAGCCGAAAGTTTTGGTGATGTTTCGCAGTTCAAGCATGACAAATCAAAAGCCAGGCAACCGGACGGACGCGCCGGCAGATTCAGCAAAAACAAGCTCGTCTTTGGGTAAATCTTTGGGGACGCGCTCAGTGCGCGGGTCGAAAGAATCAAGCAAAAGCGATTCCTCACCCAACCGCCGCTCACTCATGGCAATATATTCAGGGTTCAAGTCAACTCCAATCCATTGACGTTGCAATAACTTAGCTATGCGGCAAGTCGTCCCGCTACCAACGAATGGGTCAAGAACTACATCGTTTTCGTGGGAAGAAGCCAAAATTATGCGCTCCAGCAAGGCTTCGGGCTTTTGCGTCGGGTGTTCTTCGCGTTCCGCGCTGCAATAATGAACGTGCGAAAATTGCCAAACATCGCCCGGATTCGCGCCCGCCATGTTGTTGCGCTTACGAAAATACTTTTGCGGCACGCGCACTTCTTCTAAGTTAAACGTAAAATCTGCGCTTTTCGTAAAATAAAGAATATCTTCATGGCGCGGCGAAAAGCCTCGTTTGCGCCCCATCCCTTGCGTGTAATGCCAGGTAATCCAACCGTTAAAAAGCAGGTCGAAATCTTCTTCCAACAGACGGAAAAGCGTGGAAATAAATCGCACACCCATAAAAACGTAGAGTGAACCTGTCGGTTTCAGTAGTCTTACAGCTTCCGTAAGCCATTGGCGCGTGAAATCCTCGTGTTCGTGCCAAGCCTGAACATCGCGGTTGTTGCCATAATCCTTGCCCAAATTGTAGGGCGGGTCGGCAACCAGCAAATCTACGCTCTCGCCAGGCATTTGGCGCATGACTTCTACGGCGTTGCCACAAATCAGCCGATTGGTTTCCATTAGTCCGTTTTTACCCATCCGTATTTCTGTGCCATTTTCAACCATGCCGCCTCGCCGCGTGAGCGAATGAATTTCTCGTCCAACATTTGGCAAAACTCCCAGGTCGTGCGCGGTGTCATTTCAACGTAATGGATGTCCTTGATTTGTAGTTGTCCAGTGCCTAACGCCGGATTATAACTCAAATCACGGGCCGAAATGTATTTCAAATCATAGACGGAGTGCGCGACTATCTCCATTACGCCGTTGGTCATGCCGGTTTCCGGCTGTTTTTCGCTAAACACACGATGCTTGAGCGAAAGCACGATAAAAATATAATCCGGGTCGTTGACGTATTCCGTGCGAATCCGCGCATATGAGGTAATATTAGGACTTTTGCCGGAACTCGCTATATCTTCCGCCGTCGCTTTCACATCAACATTAGCCGAAACATAGTCTTGGCCTTTGATACGAAACTGCAAAATGATGTCGAAGGGGTCAAGCCTACGGCCTGGTTCAGCATGAATCAATTCGTAAGCGTTCCCCATCTCGCCGGCTATTGCCTCAAACTGTTCTAACGCCCACGCTTCGACAAACGGCCCGGCTACCTTGTTGATATTTTCCAGAGGCAGCCCACGCTTTAAGTTAGTGTGAATGAAAATGCGATTGCGCCTGTTCGTCAGCGCATCTTTCATCACAGCGGAAATGCGCTCCACTACAAACGCCGAATGCGCCGCGTAAGTAGCTGATTCTTCGGGGATTTTGCAAGCGAAGTCCATCGCGCCGCTAACCGTCATTTTGCCATTGCGTCCACAACTTTTATCTCGCCGCCGATGATTTTCTTTTTGGCGGCTTCAACTTCTTCGAGCGTGGCGGGTTGAATCAAGGGTCTGTTAAAGTTGTCCAACGCATAGCCGACGCCGTCTTCGGGGAGGCCGTAGATGTGGACGCCGCCGATTTTCGCGCCGGCGGCTTTGGCTTGGATGGCGTCGGCGATGATTTGATAGACGGCGTTGTCCACGCGCTTGACCATGCTGGTCAGGACGAAACCGGGCTTGACGCCGTTTTGGTTGGCGTCCACGCCGATAACGTAGGCCCGCGCCTTGCCGTCGCCGCCTTTGCCTTGCGCTTCTACGGCGTCAAACGCGCCGAGTCCGCTGTTGCCCGCCGCCGTGAAAACCACGTCCGCGCCCTGCGCGATTTGCGCCAGAGAGATTTCTTTGCCCTTGCCCGGATTGTTCCAGGCGGCGTCGGTATTGCCGACGTAGCCCTCTTTTATCTGAATGGCGGGGTTGATGGATTTCGCGCCTTGTTTGTAGCCTTCGGCGAAACGGTGGATGAGCGGGATGTCCATGCCGCCCAAAAAGCCAATCGTGCCGCTTTTATTGGCCCGCGCCGCAATCATGCCAACGAGATACGAGCCTTCGTGCTCTTTGAAGATGAGCGAGGCCACGTTGGGCAAAGTGCTGAAACCATCAACGATGGCGAAACTGGTGTTCGGGTAATCCTTCGCCACTGCTTCAAGCAAGGACGTTTGGGCAAAACCAATGCCGATGACCAAATCGTAGCCGCGTTCGGCAAAGGCGCGTAAAGACGGTTCAATCGAAACCGGATTGCCCGGTTCAGTGTCGCGCACGACGATGGGCAACGCGGCTTTGTCGCAACTCGAACCGTCGGGATTGTGGCCCGTCGCCGCGCACTGCACGCCGGCCCAGGCCGCCGCGTTGAACGAACGGTCATCCTTGCCGCCGATGTCAAAAACGATGCCGACTTTCAGTTTCGTCGGGTCATCGGCCTGTGCGTAGTTCGGGCGCGGCGCGCACGCGGGCAACAAAAACAACGCGGCCAATAAAGTTGTAGTGAGCAGAATGGCGCAATGTCGCTTCATAACTTGTTTAGAGCTTAGAGCTTAGAGCTTAGAGCTTTGTCAGCAAACAAAGTTTCAAGCTCTAAGCCCAAAGCTCAAATCTATTGAATCACTTCTTTGACCAACTCCGGCGCGTCCGTTTTTTCGTCGCCGATAATAGTGGCGGCTTGGATGAGCGCGGCGGCTTGTTGGCCTTCGGTTTCGTTGCGGGCGTAAATAATGCCGAGCGCGTCGCCCGCGTTTGCTTTGTCGCCCAAACGCGCCAACGGGCGATAGCCGACGGCGTGGTCAATTTCATCTTCGACGCGCACACGCCCGCCGCCAATTTCGGCCAAAGCCGTGCCGAT
>JAYVJN010000583.1:0-7897 GCA_043769325.1 Acidobacteriota bacterium | reverse complement strand
ATAAAGACCGTGCTATAAATGCCCATCACCAGGCAAACAACTAATAAAGCGTCCAGCCAACGCGGATACAAACGCAGATTTTGGAAAACGGCTGACGGTTCAAAGAAAATACTTGCCAGTCTTTCTAAAAACGACATGGGCCGCGCGTCCCCCGCGTCAAGGTCGGGTAATTTTATAAAACTGAGTCCTGTCAGGGCCAGGCCGATAATGATAAACCCAACACCGGTAGGCACTAAAGGCTTGAGCGCGGGGACGGCAATGCCGCCCCCCAGCAAAGCGATTCCGATAACCAAAATGACGATTCCGACAATTAGACGCATGGCAAAAAACTCCTTAATTTTAGGCGCGAAAATGTTAAGTAACAGAGCAAAAATAAAGTAACCCACATTGCGGAAGCCCGCACTTAGTCAAGGGCGTAAAACAGGACACACTTACGCGCGTGCGTGTTTCTGCAAGATGCTTGGTGGGTTACTTTATTTTATTCGCTTTACTAAGCAAAACTTCTGTTAAGCGTTTACGTTATTGACGGGGTTTGTGTTCCGAGAAATCACGCCGCCGGCGCAGCTTTTTCCCAACCGTCAAGGCGGATGCACGCGGCTTCGTGGCCTGGCGCGAGTTCGCGCAGTTCGGGTTCAATTCGGGCGCATTCGTCAATCGCCAGCGGGCAGCGTGTGCGGAAACGGCAACCGGAAGGCGGGTTGATGGGCGTCGGCACGTCGCCTTGCAAGACGATGCGCTGGCGTTTGCGCGTCGGGTCGGGAATCGGGATGGCCGAGAGCAGAGCTTTGGTGTAAGGGTGCAAAGCGTTGGCGTATAAGTCTTTGGCGTCGGCGATTTCCACGATTTTGCCGAGATACATGACCGCCACGCGGGTTGAGATGTGTTCCACGACGGCCAAACCGTGCGAAATAAACAGGTACGTCAAGCCAAACTCGGCCTGTAAATCCTGCAACAAGTTGACGACCTGCGCTTGCACCGAAACGTCCAACGCCGAGACGGGTTCGTCGGCGATAATCAGTTTCGGGTTCAAGGCCAACGCCCGCGCGATGCCCAAACGCTGACGCTGCCCGCCGGAAAATTCGTGCGGGTAACGGCGCATATAATCGGGGTCCAGCCCGACTTTGCGCAACAATTCCGCGACGCGCTCTTGCCGTGAATTTTTGTCGCCGATTTTGTGAATAACGAGCGGTTCGGCGATGATGTCCAAGACCTTCAGGCGCGGATTTAACGAGGCGTAAGGGTCTTGGAAAATTATCTGCATCTCGCGCCGCAGTTCGCGCAGCTCTTTCTTGGGCAACGCCGTAACTTCTTGCCCGTCAACCGTAACTGTGCCGCCGGTGGGTTCAATCAAACGCAAAATACAACGCCCGACGGTGGATTTCCCGCAACCCGATTCGCCCACCAAACCCAAAGTCTCGCCCGCGTTAATCGCAAACGAAACGCCGTCAACGGCCCGCACCACATCATCACTATCCGCAACGGGAAAGTGTTTGACTAAATCGCGCACGCGCACGAGTTCGTTGTTCAGCTTTTCAGAATTCACTAATCTTTTAGACTTTGGACGAAACTCATCTCGGGCTAGCCGACTTTGACTAGCCTTGCTTCCGCTTGTTGGGGCGCAATTCCTGGTTTCATTCCTGCTTTTCCGCTTTGCACCTCGCGCGCTTTACCGTCTGCGCCTTTCTCAGCACTTTATACTCCACTCTTTTGACCTGTTTTTCCCCGCCTTTGCGCCCCACTCCTTTTTCGCACCTTGACGGGAGATACGACTCTTTCGCAAAACTCAGAAAAAGCCTTTCCGCACCTTTTTTGCTCTGGCTCGCCGTTCTTTTAGCCCCTTCCGCTATCTTCGGTTCGCTGTCAGTGCGCGCCAAGTTAGACACGGCATCGGTAATGGAAGAATACTGATAATGAAAGACGGGGCTTTCACTCAGTTGGACGACACTTTTGGCTGACTTATAACTCGCCAAGGCCATGACCAGATTAGTGAAGGCTTTGGCCTTGGGGAAGTTCAGTTGTAGAATGTCGTGGCAGAATTGTTCGGAAGTGTTTTTTTCTCATAAACTAAAGTATAACCGTTCAATTCTGCTTTTCCAATTCAACCTGTCTGCGTCCAAAGTCTAATTTCAAGTGTCCTCAAGATAGTTGTGGAGAGATGAGTAACACGAGTAAGATATGAAGCGCAAGGGGTTACACAATCCGCTTCACTTTTGATTACACCCCCGTAACTATGACCGGCAACTCATCGACTCGCTCTATTTTCATAAAACAAGTCGGAGGTAAATTGTTTGCTTAGTCGCCAAGCCACTTCATCTCCTCGAAGGCGTCTCCATATTTGTCGAGCAATCGCTTCACGTTGGCTTTGATTTCCGCCGATGCGGGCGGCAGCAATTCCGCCGCGATTCATTCTTTAGAGAGCGAGAGAATAATACGCGAACCTTCCGGCGCATCAATCGCTTCTGCCATTTCCGGCGTGACATCAATAACCCAACTGTTCTGTTCTGGCCTTGCCGCCTGGGTACTAAAGTGCTGGACATCCTAATTCTCTTCTCGGGCCGCGATTTTCGTCGCCTGGTTACCTTGCGCCGGATATTTTATCACACGCGGACGTGACATTTTCTTCAGCCGCAGGCTTTCAACAACTCTTAAAAAAGGCTTGCGGCGTTTCATCCAAGGCCGCTTCGATTTTCTTGGCGGCGCGGGTGATGGAAAGCCCGCCCAGGTTGGTACATCTTAATGTGTGATGGATGCGGTTGCCAACCTCTTGCATCGTTTCGATTACCTCGTCCAGCGGAATCAGGTGGGCGTAATCGGATAAAGCCATGTTGGAACAGGAGACCGCGTTGGTGGCGGCCATGACATTGCGTCCCAGGCACGGTGCTTCGACGCGGTTGCCGATGGGATCGCAAATCAGGCCGAGCGAATTTTGCAGGGCCAGCGAAGCCGCCGCCAGGGATTGCGCCAACGTGCCGCCGGCCAAACCCACGAGAGCCGCCGCCGCCATCCCTGCGCCCGCGCCGGTTTCCGCCATGCAACCGCCCACTTCGGCGGCAAAGGTGGCGTGGGCGGCAATGAATACGCCAATCAAACCCGCCGCCAGCATCGCTTTTACCGTCTCGTCTTCGGGCAAGTTGAGCGAGTGCGCCATGCCGAGTACCGCGCCGGGCAAAGCACCACAGGAACCCGCCGTCGGAGCCGCGACGATGACGCCCATCGAACTCTTAACTTCCATGATGGCCGAGACATACATGATAATCATGTTGTTGGCGTCGCCGCCCAGCAGCCGCTTGTTAGCCAGTTGTTCACGAAAGCGCGGGGATTGGCTGCCTAAGATGCGGTCGGCGTAGTTTGTCCCACTGAGGCCCTGGCGGGTGGCGTTGTCCATGATACGAACGATGCCGCGCATCTTCTCGAAGACTTCGGCGTGAGTGATGTTGCCACGCGCGCTTTCGTAATGGGTCGCCAGTTCCCAGAGTTGCAACTCTTTGCCCTCGTTATAGGCCAGCATTTCCGCGCAGGTGATGAATGGCACTTGCAGATTTTTTCGCGCCAAGACCGGCAACACCGGATGCAACTGCTTGATAAACCGCACGCCCTCCAACGCCAGCAAAGCGCGCCTCTGCTCCCCGGCTAAAAACTTTTGCGCCTTGATTTCGACGAACTGTTCCGCGCCCCGATGAATGGCGATTTCGTCAAATTCCGCGTTGGCTTGCACAAATTCCGCGATTGTTTCCGGCGCGTCGCAGTAAACCAAAGTCTCAAAAAAATCGCCCGCCAGGGAGACCGCCGCGCCGTCAATAGCGACGACCTCAATCATCCCGCCGCCGGTGGAAATCGCGGTCAGGCGGCGTGTTTCGGCTTCGTTTGAGAGCGTGATTTGATAGGTGTTAGGATGCGTTGCGCCAATGTCTCTTATCTCAATGGCAACTTTGATGCCCGCCTCGGCGATAAATTTCTCCGACTCCGGCAAGCGTTCATCGTCCGCGTCCCAACCGAGAAAGCCGCCAAACAAACCCATGTCCGAGCCTTGCCCTTTATGCGTTGTTGCCAGCGAACCGTTGGGGTCAAACTCAATCAGGATGTCGCGGATGTCGCCGTCCATCAGGTCACGGCAGAGGCGGGCGATACGCAACGAAGCCGCGCAGTGTGAACTCGAAGGCCCGCGCATGACCGGGCCGATGACATCGTTAAAAATGCTGGGGTAATTTTCCATCTCAGTTTTATTTGTAGGGACAGCGGCTCGTCCCTGTCCCGTGAGCGCAAAGCGCGAATAATGCTTTTTTCCATTTAAGTTATACACTTCAAGAAAAAGAACTAGCCACAAATTTCACAGATAACACAGATAAAATCAATAATCTGTGGAATTTGTGTAATCTGTGGCGAAAATTCTTTTTCTTGAAAGATATAGCTTCATTTGGACGCCAGGTTACCCAGTTGTGTGATTTCTCCAAAGAGGCTCATATTGAATTCCCCGTTCGCGTTTTCACGCTCATGGGACAGGGATAAACCGCTGTCCCTACATCATTTGTGATTACAAATTGTTGAGCCAGTACTTCTCCATCGTGCGGCGCAGGTGGAGCGTTGTGTTGTCGCCTTCGTTGATACTATGCGAACGCATCGGGTACGACATCATCGAGAACAGTTTGTTGTATTTAATCAGTTCGTTGACGAGCATTTCAAAGCTCTGGTAATGCACATTGTCGTCGCCCGTGCCGTGAATAATCATCAGCGTGCCTTGCAGGTTTTTGGCGTAATTGATGGGCGAACCGTCACGATAACCTTTGGCGTTGCCTTCTAGCAAGCCCATGTAGCGTTCCTGGTAAGTGGCGTCGTACAACTTTTGGTCGGAGACGAACGAAACGGCGAGGCCGGTTTTGTAGATTTCTGGATAGCGAAACATACAGTTGAGGGTCATTTGCCCGCCGCCGCTCCAACCCCAGATGCCTACGCGGGTGGCGTCAATGAAGCTGAACATCTGGAAAATCTTCCGCGCCGCTTTGCTCTGGTCTTCCGCGGCAAGGATGCCTATTTGCCCGTAGATTGACTGACGCCACTTGTGTCCGCGCGGCGTATTGGTGCCGCGATTGTCTATGCTGACAACGACATAGCCCTTGTTTGCCAGGTACTGATGCCACAGGCCCTCGCCGCCGTCCCAATTGTTCTGCACGGTCGTGCCGGCGGGTTCGCCGTAAACAAAAAAGAGCAACGGGTATTTCTTATTGGGGTCGAAATTGGCGGGCTTTATCATGTAGGCGTCGAGTTTGTCGTCGCCGATGTCAACTTTGAAAAACTCCTTGGGCCGCAAGCCGAGTTGGTCATATTTAGCCTTCAGTTCGCGGTTATCTTCCAGCATCTTTGTCTCTTTGTGGTCGGGAACATAGACGAGCGAAATTTTATTGGGATTGGTCGCGTTGTTGTAGGAATGAATCGCACATTTAGCGTCGGCTGACATTTGATAGGAGTGATGTCCAGGCGCGCCGGCGGGCGTCACTCGTTCGGCTTGGCCTGTGCCGTCGAGCCGGCTGCGGTAGAGATAACGCTCCAGAAAACTGTCGGGCGAGGCGATGTAATAGACGTAGCCGCCCTGCGGGTCTATGCAATTGATATTGACCACGTCAAACTCGCCTTTGGTGATAGGTTTAATCTCTTGGCCGTCACGCGAGACTTTGTAGAGGTGTCGCCAGCCGTCGCGTTCGCTCGTCCAGGTGAAGTATTTTTCGCTGTCGAGCCAACGAATATTGTCGTGGAGGTCGAGAAACGCGCTGTCCGTTTCGGTCAAAATGTTGTTCAGGGCCATTGTGCCAGTGTTGCCCAGCCAGACCTTATTGCTGTTCTGCAAACGGTTGAGCTGCTGAATCATGACCTCGTTAGAGTTGGGCACGAAATCCATGCGGGCCAGGTAGTTATTCGTCGGGTCGCCTGGCACGTCGAACCACTTGGTTGCGCCGCCTTGCGCCGGAATGACGCCGACTTTGACCGCCGAAAGCGTGGTGCCGACCTTTGGATAAGGCAGCGGGATGGGCTTGGAATAGATGCCGGAGACGTTGTCAATCAGGTAGAAGGTGCCGATGTTTTTGGTGTCGGATTGCCAATAGGCGATGGTCTTTCCGTCGGGACTCCAACGAAAACCGTCGCGGCAATCGAGTTCTTCCTCGTAAACCCAATCGAACGTGCCGTTGATGATGTTCGCGCCGCCGTCGGTGGTGATTTGCGTAATCTTGCCGGTGGCGATGTCCTCAATATAGATATTCTGCTTGCTGACGTAACCGGCCCGCGTGCCATCGGGCGAGAACTTGGCAAACATCAAGGTGCTGGCCTCCAACGATTTGCCTAGTTGTTGAAGTTTTCCGCCGGCGAGGTTCAACACCCAATAATCGCCGCGTGTGTTATAACGCCAGACCTTTTTGGTGTTGGTAAAGATGAGTAGTTGCGTGTTGTCGTCCGACCATTGGTAATCGTCAATCGGCAAAGGCGCGTTGCTGTTGGCCGGAACGAGTTGACGCGCCGCAACCAGCACGGTGCGCGCGCCGGTCTGCGCGTCGTAACGAATAATCTCGCGCCCGCCCGCCTCGCGGTTGGTTTCCACCGTTGAATAGCCCTTACTATCCTTCATCCAGCGCACCGGGCCGAAACCTCTCTGGCTAAAAGCGCGGTTAGCGTAGATATTCTCCAGCGTTAATTGTGGGCTTTGCTTCTGCCCGCTGGCTGAGAGAGCTGAAAGCGAAACTAACAGCACTAAGTTTAAACAGAAAATAGTCTTATATTTCATAGCTAACTTTACTCCGCAACTTTTACCTAACATAGTTTGACCCTATTGAGTTTGCAACAAATAAGTGCTTCCTTTAGTGGTGGGAAATTCAACAATTCCTTTCGCCGGCATTGTCACCGATTCCTTCTTGCCATTACAAGTTACCTCAACGGGCCGGTCAAACTGGAGTCGAAAGACCCCACCGGCTTTGGAGAGGATTTTCACTTGTGTCACTCGTTTATCAATCCACCGATAGTCGAGTTCAAACGCGCCACGCGCGCAAACGCCCTTGAATTCCCCGCTGCTCCATTCATCGGGGAGCGCGGGCAACAGTTTGATAAAGTCATCCTGTGATTGCATCAGCATTTCCGTGATGGCCGCCGTCAGGCCCAAAGTGCCATCTACCTGCAAGGACTTACCGCAGAGCGCAAACAATTGCGTGCAACTCTGTTCGTTAAGATAGCCTTTGAAAATCTTGTTGGCGCGGTTGCCATCGCCCAGACGCGCCCAGAGTGCCATCTTCCAGGCCAGCGAAAAGCCCTTGCCGCCATCACCGCGTTCATTCAGAACTTTCTTATAAGCCTCGATAAGCGCGGGCGTGCGCTTTTCCCACAGCACTTTGCCGGGGTAAAGGCCATACAGGTGTGAAAAATGGCGATGATTCTTTTCCAGCGATTTCCAGTCGTCGGCCCATTCCTGCAACGAACCATCCGACCCGATTTGCGGCGGCACCAATTGTGCCCGGGCCGCTTTTACACGCTCAAGCAAAGGCGAGCGGTTCTCTAAAACTTCGGCTGCTTTAAGGTAGTAGCCAAACAAATCGTAGAGAATCTGCATATCAATGGATGAACCGGCGCAGATAGTTGTGCCAGGCAGACGGCTTCCGGTCACTTCGTCGAAATAGGGTTTGTTGCCGCCGCCGTCAGGGAAATTCTCCGGCGAAGTGGAAGGATTAGTAACCAGCCATTTGCCATTCGGATGCTTGACTAAAAAGTCCAGAAAAAACTGCACCGAGCCTTCCATCAACGGGAAATTATCGCGCAGAACGGCTTTGTTCCTCGTGTATTCGTAATGTTCCCAGAGATGCGTACAGAGCCAGGCCCCGCCCACGGTAAAAGTGCCCCAACTCGGCCCGTCCATCGGGGCCGC
>JAYVJN010000582.1:0-8258 GCA_043769325.1 Acidobacteriota bacterium | reverse complement strand
GCCGCCGCTATGACGACGGAACTCGTGCGCCGCGAATTTATCGTGGATTTCCGGCCCGGCGCGGGCATTCGCGTCTCGCCGCATTTCTACAATAAGGATGAGGAACTGGAACTCTTTATCCGCGAACTGAAAGAGATTCGAGATAAGCGCGCCTATGCGCAACAAACCGCCGGCGCAGCGTTTTAAGGTGGACAGTTATGGACAATCGCCTGCTCATGTCGGCTTTTGTTATTACGTTGGTCTTTATCGGCGGGCTGTTTATGATTTTGGCGCGCCTGGGAAAGCGCGGGCCTGTGCCGCCGCCTGAACCTGAACCTGAGTCAAACAGCAAAGCAACGATTCAGCGCGTTTTGAGCACGGAAAAACTTGACCGTCACGAGTTAAGAATCAATCTGCTACTCGAAGTACAGCCCTTAAAGGCCGCTTCTTACGAATCCGAGGTGTCTTGGGTTATCCGCGTCGGACGAATTGTGGGGATGCAACCGGGGCAGTCGTTTCCGGTGGAAATCGCGGAAAACGGCGCAGTAAGCCCTTTATTGAGTTGGGCCAAACTATGGCGCGAAGGTTACACGCCGCCGCCGCGCGATTAGAAACGGCGATAATAGCGTTTATCCTCTTGGCGCGTGTACCAGTAAGCCCAGAGAATTAAGAGGAGTTGCACCGGCAAGCGTAGGTACAAGGCGATGCGCGGCACATCGGCAAACTGTTCGGGATGCAACGCCATATGCAGATTGGCGGGAAAGACGGCAATGAGCAAGGCAATCACGCCCCAAGCGGCCCAGCGCGTCGAACGCGGCACAAGCAGCAACACGCCCAATAAGATTTCCGCCGCGCCGCTTATATAATTCAGCCATTCATGGGCCGGCAAATAGGGCGGCATCATGCGTAAATAAAACGCCGGATTGCGGAAATGGTTGACGCCGGCGAAGATATAAAACACCGCCATCAGGATTTTTAGCGCGAACTTTATTTTAGCCATCACTTACCCTCGCCTCTCCGGTTTTGCTCTACTGTTATCCACAGAAACACAAAAGGTTGGGAAATGTCCAACGCTTCTGGTAACATCGCCGCATTTCTACTTAGGGAAACCGGTTGAGTGACTTGTAATGTACCATCGGCTGAAACGCGAATTCATAGTTATCGCAGGTTTTATCGGCCTCACCATCGTCATGACCTGGCCATATGCGCGTTACTGGCGCGACGCCGTTCACGACGAAGGCGACGCATATGCCCACGCCTATTTTCTCTGGTGGGGTTATTTCCAGACACTCCACGACCCGCTCTATCTTTTTGACGCCACCATTTTTTACCCGCACCCGAACAGCCTTGCCTTTGGCGAAAACGATTACGGCATCAGTCTGCTTTGTTTCCCTTTGTTTGCGTTGGGTTTGCGCCCGCTGACAGTGCAAGGTTTGGCGACTCTGGCCGGCTTCGCCTTTTCCGGTTACGCCATGTTTCGCCTGACGCGGACGCTGACCAAAAACACGGGCGCGGCGTGGGTGGCGGGCGTGGTGTTTGCCTTTATCCCTTATCGTTTCCACCAGATAGGCCATTTGCCGCTGGTCTTTGCCGGCTGGCTGCCGCTCACGCTGGAAGCCTTGGTTCTCTTTGGCCGGCAATGCACCTGGCGACGCGCCCTGTGGCTGGCGACGGCTTTTGTGATGAACGCGCTGACGTGTCTGACCTGGTTTGTGTTGGGCCTGATTCCTCTGGCGTTGTCGGGCCTTATCATCTTATTTCAGGAAAAGCGGGCGCGTGACCGCCAATGGTGGCGGCGCGGCGGCGCGGCGGCGATTTTGGCGACGGCAGCCTTGTTGCCCTTTCTCTGGCCTTTCGTCAAAGCGTCTCAGGCGCATGGATTTACGCGCAACCTCGCAGATGTTAGCGGATATTCGGCGCAGTTCTTGAGTTGGCTGGCGGTGGACGTACAAAACCGTTTGTGGGCCGGATTAGGAGCGCGCGCGGCCCGTAATGAAGTGGCTCTTTTCCCTGGTTTTTTGCCGCCTTTATTGATGCTGGCGGCTTTTTTGCTGGCGGGTCAACGCCAGGCGCGGCGTCTCTCGTTGTTCTGTTTGGACGTTTCTTTTTGGTTAGCTTGCTTGCTTACGTTACTGGCTATCGGTTATGGAAATCCGGCATGGCCCTGGACGCTTGCTTTAGCTGTTCTGTTATTGTTGATAAGACTGGCTTTAGCCCGCCCTGTCAGTTGGGGGATGCGTTACTTGCGGCGTTGGCGCAAAGAGGTTTACGCGCACGGGATGCTCTGGGCCTCACTGGGTTTTGCGGGTTCCTTTGGCCTCAACTTTATTTTTCACCGCTTTCTGTTTGAGTATGTGCCATTGTTCCGCAGTATGCGCGTGGCGGCGCGTTGGAGCATGATTTGTTACCTGGGGCTGGCTTTGCTGGCGGGTGTGGGGGCCAGCCGTTGCGCCGCTTGGGGGCGGCGTCACGCACCGCGCCTGGGCCGCGTCTGGGGTTACGCGCTGATTTTGCTGCTGGTTTTGTTTGAGCAACGAACGGCCCCACTCGCCATTGTGCGCGGGGCCGCTCAACCGGACGTCCTGACTTTGCGGCTCAAAGACACACCGATGTCGGGCGGCATTTTAGAGTTGCCTTTGGGCGAATATCACAATCTGCGCTATATGTTGCGGGCTGCCGACCATGAAAAGCCTTTGGTCAACGCCATTTCCAGTTTTGTGCCGCCGGAGTTGTACGCCATTGAGGACGCCACGCGCCAAAGAGAAATTCCTGACAGCCTGTTCGGGGTGTTGGAACAAGTTCCTGTTTCCTACCTGACTGTGCGTTACGCCTATATGACGCCCGCGCTGCGCCTCAGATTCGGCCAATGGCTGGAGCGTGGCGTCAACAGCGGACGGCTTCGTTTTATCAATCACTTTCCCGAATTTACAGGTGTGGCTGATGTGCCGAGTTTGCTCTACGCCGTGACCAAAAATGAACCGGCGGCACTCTCCGAAGCCACGCCGCCGCCCTATATTTCGACCCAGGATTTCGCGCCTTACTTTGCGGCTTTACCGCCGGAATATGGCGCAGAGGCGTTTGCGTTAGCCCGGCTTTACCGTGTGGCTTACGGGCGGGCCGTGACTTTGGAGGAAATGAAAGCGGCGCAAAACCAAGCCAAGGCTGAAGCCATCACAGCACAAAAAGCGTTCCTTGACCGTTATGGCGACCAAGCAAACGAAGGCTTCGTCAACGCGCTCTGCGCCAATGCCAAGTTAGATTTAGCGACGCCGGAACGCAGCGAGCTTGCGCAACAACTTGATGACGGAAAGATTACCCGCGCGGCAGTGTTGCAAGCCATCGCGGGAAAAGCAACGGTATATTTTGATAGCTTTGACGAAACCTTTGTGCTATTTCACTATTTCGCTTACCTTGACCGCGACCCGGAGCCGGGCGGCCTGGCGTATTGGTCTGCGGGCCTGGCAAGCACGCTTTCACCTGCCCAGTTACACCGCACCTTTTTGGCTGCGCCCGAATATCAAGAGAAACTCAACCGGCGAAAATGAAACTGCCAAAAGCGGTAGGAACATGAAAATCAGGCTGCGGCGCGCGCGTCGGGTGCCAGGCCAGATAGCCGCGCTCCGCGCCCAACGGCCCGACGCAACGAAAAAGGTTGCCGCGCCATTCCTCGCCAGGTTGCGGCGTGCGCCCGAAGGCGGCCCAGGGCAACCACAACAGTATCGTCACGCGCTTTTCTTCAATCCGCGCCGCCGTTTTCATCCCCGAAGCGTACTCCCAAACTGATTTACGCTCGCCTCGTTCCCAGTTGATTTCCACGTCCAGCCATTCGCCCGTCGGCGCAACCTCGAATTCGTAATAATGTTCGACCCTTTCCGCGTCCGGCGCGACGAATATCTCACAGACATCGTAATCCCATAAACCCATGACTTTGCGGCTCGTGTCCGGCGCGTCGCGCACGACGAGCGATTCGCTCTGCGCGCACACAAAACGCACCAGCAGCGCGTCCGGCGTCCACAATAGCCGCGCCTCGGCCTGGCGCGAGACAGGCGCGAAGGTGCCCGACCAATAGCGGGCCAGCATAACCGGCATAGCTTTTTGCCATTCAGGGTGGGTTACATCGTTGGCTGTCAAAGGGGAACCGGCACGATGCGCGACAACTATTGGCGGCTTCTGCGTCATGCGAATATGCTACCACAAAACGAAGGCCGAAGGGTTTGCGCTGAAGGCGACGTGGAGAGCAAACGTGGCTCATCTTATTTGACTACCAAAACCGCTTGAGTCCTGGTCTCGCGTGTTGTAGTCATTTGCGTGAATCGGTCACGACATGACTGCGAGCGACTTTTTTCAGTCCGCCGAAAATGTTTCGCTGACTTGGCGTTAATGCGCTAATATGCTCGCAGCCATTGAGGAGACTGTCAGCGGGATGCCGGCTTTATCGCAGCGGGAAGTCACAGAGAAGTTGCCGATTTGGTTAGCTCTCGGATGGTTCGATTCTCTCCGCGACGACCCGCGATTTAAGGATTTGCTGAAACGGATGGGTTTGCCGGAATGAATTTGAAAACTGGAAATTTCAAAAGGGTCGAATTCGATTCCTTTTGTAAATTAAATTATGGCGAAAAATAAAATTATACTGGTCAGCGGGACTGAAATTACTATTTCAAATCGCGGTGAAAAGGACTACATCTCATTGACGGATATTGCTCGCCATCGAGATGCCGAAAGAAGCGATTATATTCTGCAAAACTGGCTGAGAAACCTTAGCACGCTTGAATTTATCGGATTATGGGAACAGCTTAATAATCCAAGTTTTAATTCCATCGAATTCGATGGAATTAAAAATCTGGCGGGTTCAAATAGCTTTTCGTTGACACCCAAAAGATGGATTGAATCTACAAACGCTATCGGGATAATTTCAAAAACCGGACGCTACGGCGGAACTTTTGCCCATAAAGACATTGCGTTTGAATTTGCTTCGTGGATTTCGTCGGAGTTTAAGTTGTATCTGATAACCGAATTCCAAAGGCTCAAAGACGATGAAAACAGTCGCTTAAACCTCGAATGGAATTTGCAAAGAACTCTCGCCAAAATCAACTATCGCATTCACACCGATGCGATCAAGGAAAATCTGATTCCGGCAGAACTTTCCAAATCGCAAATCAATCTGGTCTATGCTACCGAAGCCGACCTTTTGAATATGGCTTTGTTCGGCAAAACCGCTAAACAATGACGTGACGAAAACCCTGATTCAGACGGAAATATCAGAGATGTTGCAACGATTGAGCAATTGGTTATTTTATCGAATATGGAAAGTATCAACGCGATTCTGATTCAGCAAAATTTACCGCAAAGCACTCGTCTGCAACAGCTTAACGCGATTGCAATTACACAAATGACTTCGCTGATGAACAATGCAAGCATCAAAAAACTAAAATAAAGATGGAAACAGGAACAATAATCAATCAATACAAAATCATCTCGCCCATCGGTAAAGGCGGAATGGGTGAAGTCTTTTTGGCACAGGATACGAAACTCGACCGCAAAGTTGCGTTAAAGATTTTGCCGCCCGAATTTGCGGAAGACGCTGACCGAATGAGTCGTTTTGTGCGTGAGGCGAAGTCTGCGTCGGCGTTAAATCACCCGAATATAATTACGATTCACGAGATTGGCGAATCGGATGGAACACATTTTATTGCGACGGAATTTATTGATGGTAAAACGCTGAATGATTATAAAAAAGCGAAGCCGTTGAATTACAAATCTGCTTTGGAGATTGCGATTCAAGTTGCGTCCGCACTTGATGAAGCTCATTCGGCGGGAATTGTTCACCGCGATATTAAGCCTGATAATGTGATGATTCGGGCGAATGGTTTAGCTAAGATATTGGATTTTGGGATTGCGAAAGTGACGACAACTGCGGCATCGGATGAAGAAGCGGCGACGGCGATTTTGGCACAGACTCAAGCGGGAATGATTATCGGAACGCCAAACTATATGTCGCCCGAACAGGCTCGCGGGAAAGATGTTGACCATCAGACTGATATTTTTAGTTTTGGCGTGGTGTTTTATGAAATGCTGTCGGGCAGTTCGCCGTTTTCGGGTGAAACGGTCAGCGATGTAATTGCCGCAGTTTTGACGAAAGAACCGGGAAGATTGAGCGATATTCCAATTGAACTTGCAGAAATCCTCAACAAAACCTTAGAAAAAGATAAAAAGAATCGTTATCAAACGGCGAAGGATTTGTTGCTGGATTTGCTGGAAGCGAAAGAGGAATTGGACTTTAAGGTTAGAGTTACGCCTTTAGGCGTGAAAACGTCGGGCGAACAAGCAACTCAGATTTTTCACGCAAGCACAACCGCAGAAGAAATCACGCCTCAAGGCGTAACTCTAACGCAAAAATCAATCGCGGTGCTTCCATTTACAAATATGTCTGCCGACGAGGACAACGAATATTTCTGCGACGGTTTGGCGGAAGAGCTTCTCAATGCTTTATCAAAGATTGAGGATTTGAAAGTCGCGGCACGGACATCGGCGTTTTCGTTCAAGGGCAAAAACGCAAACGTCAGCGAAATCGGCGAGAAGTTGAGCGTTAAAAATGTTCTCGAAGGTAGCGTCAGAAAATCGGGCAACAAGCTGAGAATTTCGGTGCAACTCGTTAATGCTTCGGACGGTTATCAATTATGGTCTGAGCGTTATGACCGTGAGATGAAAGAGATTTTCGATGTGCAGGATGAAATCGCTTTGGCGGTAGTTGATTCGCTGAAATTGAAATTGTTTGGCAATGAAAAAGCGGCGGTTTTGAAAAGAGGAACAGAGAACCATGAATCTTTTCAACTTTATCTCAAAGGTCGGTATCATTTCGCCAAACGAACGAAAGAAGACCATTTCAAAGCTATTGATTATTTTCAACAAGCGGTTGCACTTGACTCGAACTTTGCTTTGGCTTATGTGGGAATTGCCGATTCTTATAACTCAATGGTGAAGGGCTCTGACATCTCACAAATAGAAGCGATTTCACAATCTAAAGCGGCGGCGGCAAAAGCTCTGGAAATTGATCCGACGCTTGCGGAAGCTCACGCCACGCTCGCGGATTCGCTTGCCATAAATTGGAATTGGAAAGAAGCCGAACAGGAGTTCAAACGCTCGCTCAAACTGAACCCAAACCTTGCTTACACTTGCTTTGCTTACGGTAGCAGCTTTCTATTGCCGATGGGACGCACGGATGAAGCTGTTAATCAACTGAAACGAGCGTTGGAACTCGATCCGGTGTCACTGATTAGTAACGCGGTTCTTGTTTCGATTTACCTTTATGCACGTCAGAATGATAAAGCCTTGGAGCAAGGGTTCAAGACATACGACCTTGAACCGAATTTTCGTTTCGGTCAGCAGTGGCTCGAACAGGCATATATTGCCAACGGAAATTATGCGGAAGCAATCGCCCTTTCCGAGAAAGTATTAAAAAAACTGCCCTTTGCCCAAGAGAATCTTGCGATGGTAGGACAAGCCTACGCCAAATCCGGTCAGCGGCACGAAGCAGAGCAGTGTATTGCGAGATTGAAGGAATTGGCGAAAACGCAGACTGTCCGGTTTTACTGGATTGCGGCTATTTATGCCGCACTCGGCGACAAAGATAAAGCCTTTGCCGAACTGGAAAAAGCCTATCAGGAACGCGACTGGTTTTTGCCCCGCTTAAAAGTTGATCCGATTTTTGACAGTTTGCACGACGACCCACGCTACGAAGATTTGCTGAAACGAATGGGTTTGCCGACAGCCAAAACCAATCAAACTGACGAATCGCTCGAAGCCAAAACCGTGATGCTGTCAGAACCGTCCGCGGTAGCGGATGGTTTAACTCAGCCATCTCAAGAACTTGGTATAAATTCAACGGCTTCAAACGCTAGGCTTCAACCATCGGCTACCGCCGACGGTTCTGACAAATCTCGCAAATCCAAGTATATTGCGACTGGTTTATTAACTTTACTTCTCGCAGTCGGCGGATTCTTCGGCTACAAATCTCTCTCGCCGACAACCACACAAATCAATTCAATCGCCGTTTTGCCTTTTGAAAATCGGAGCGGCAATGCAGATTCCGAATATCTTTCCGATGGTTTGGCGGAATCTTTGATTTATCGTTTGTCACAATTGCCCGATTTGAAAGTCAGCCCGACGAGTTCGGTTTTTCGTTACAAAGGTAAGGAAACCGATCCGCAGACCATCGCCAAAGAATTAGGAGTTGATTCGGTGATGACAGGACGAATTACGCAACGCGGCGATAATCTGAC
>JAYVJN010000581.1:0-6959 GCA_043769325.1 Acidobacteriota bacterium | reverse complement strand
TGGAGCTATTTTCACGGCGAGGCATAGCCATCGCCGCACATCGGAGCGGCGCAGCCGCATACCGCATACCGGCCCGCTTCACTTTTGATTACACCCCGCAGCAACACCCTTACTTCGTGCGGGTTTCTGCATTGGATTTTAGCGAATAAACACCACCCCAGGCGTTTGCCACATCCGCCGCGCTTGGCTACAATGCTAGGTTTCTGTGTTGTAACAGATTTCAAACTATGGCGCTTACACATATCAGCGTGCGCGGCGCGCGGCAACACAATCTGCGGAACGTCAGCGTGGACATCCCGCGTGACCAATTAACCGTCATTACCGGCCTGTCCGGGTCGGGCAAGTCTTCGCTGGCCTTCGATACGATTTACGCCGAAGGCCAGAGGCGTTACGTCGAATCGCTCTCGGCGTATGCGCGGCAGTTTCTCGACCAACTGGAAAAGCCGGATGTGGATTCGGTGGAAGGCTTATCGCCGGCCATTTCGATTGAACAAAAGACCGTCTCGCGCAGCCCGCGTTCAACCGTCGGCACGGTGACGGAAGTTTACGATTACCTGCGCCTCTTGTTTTCCAGCGTCGGCACGCCGCATTGCCCGAATTGCGGCTCGGCCATCACGAAACAGAGCGCGGAACAGATTGTCGCGGGCATTCTCTCGCTGCCCGAAGGCGAGCGCGTGATGATACTCGCGCCCATCGTGCGCGGGCGCAAAGGCGAATTTAAGAAGGAAATACTCAAACTGCGGCAAGACGGCTTTATCCGCGCCCGCGTGGACGGCGAAATCTTGCCGCTTGATGAAGAGATAAAGCTCGACAAACGGCGCAACCACACCATCGAAGCTGTGGTTGACCGTCTGCTCATCAAGTCCGGCATCAACGAACGCCTCGCCGAAGCCGTGCGCCTGGCCTTGAAAATGACGGGCGGCGCGGTGCTCGTCGCAGTGGTGGACGGCGACGAAAAGCTCTACTCGGAACGCATGGCCTGTGTGGATTGCGGCATCAACATCCCGCCGTTGGAACCGCGCTCTTTTTCGTTCAACTCCAGTTTTGGCGCGTGTAAAAAATGCAGCGGCCTGGGCGCAGTCGCGCAAACCGACCCCGCCAAACTCATCCCCGACGGCGCGTTGGAGGCCAACAAAATAGAGTTTTTCGCGGCTGATAAATCGCTTAACACCCACTTGCGAAGCGCGTTGCTCGCGCTCTGTGAACACTTAGGCGCAGACGCCGCAACGCCTTTCGCCAAACTGCCGACTGAAACGCAAACCGCTTTCTGGCAAGGTTTAGACGGTAAACTAAACTTCAAACAAGGCAGTTTCACTTATAACGGGGCATGGCCCGGCGCGATTAAAGAACTGGACAAACGCCTGAAAAAACCGCCCTCCGACGCGGCCCGCGAAGCCATTCAAGCCGTGATGTCGCCCGTCGTTTGCCCTTCGTGCGCGGGGCGTCGTCTGCAACCGGAATCCTTGTCGGTCAAAATCGGCGGGCGCGGCATCGCCGACTACGCCGCGCTGCCCATCGAAGAATCCTGCGCCGCCTTTGCCGACATCCAACTCACCGCCCGCGAAACGCAAATCGCCGGCCTGATTTTACGCGAAATCAAAGACCGCCTGGGCTTTCTGGCGACGGTGGGCTTGGGCTATTTAACGCTTGACCGCCCTTCGGCCACGCTCTCCGGCGGCGAAGGCCAACGCATCCGTCTCGCCACGCAAATCGGCTCGCAACTGCGCGGCGTCCTCTACGTTTTGGATGAACCATCCATCGGCTTGCACCCGCGCGACAACCAGAAATTGTTGGACACGCTCTGCCATCTGCGCGACTTGGGCAACACCGTCTTGGTTGTCGAACACGACGAGGAAACGATTCGCCGCGCTGATTTCGTGGTTGACCTTGGGCCGGGCGCGGGCACACGCGGCGGCGAACTCGTGGCCGCCGGCACGCCCGCCGAAATCATCGCTACGCCCGCTTCCGTCACCGGCCAATATATGTCCGGCGTCGTCTCGATTCCGCTGCCGGCCACACGCCGCCCGCCCAACGGCAAGGCCATCACCATACGCGGGGCGCGGCATCATAACCTGCAAGAATTGGACGTAACCTTTCCCATGGGATTACTTACCGTCGTCACCGGCGTTTCCGGTTCGGGCAAATCCACCCTCGTCGGCGACATCCTTTACCCGGCCTTAGCCAAATATTTGTACGGCTCTTTAGTGACCACCGGAGCGCACGCCGGTATTGACGGCCTCGAACACATAGACAAGGTTATCGAAATTGACCAATCGCCCATCGGACGCACGCCGCGCTCGAATCCCGCGACTTATACAGGGCTTTTCACGCCCTTGCGCGAACTCTATTCGATGCTTCCCGAATCGCGCGAACGCGGTTACAAACCAGGCCGTTTTTCCTTTAACGTCAAAGGCGGACGTTGCGAAGGCTGCGAAGGCGACGGCCTGAAACGCATCGAGATGAACTTCCTGCCCGATGTTTATGTGATGTGCGACACCTGTCGCGGCGGGCGTTACAACCGCGAAACCCTGACCGTCAAATTCAAGGGCAAATCCATCGCCGAACTGCTCAACACAACCGTTGAAGAAGCCCTGCCACTGCTCGAAAACATCCCCGCCGTCAAGCAAAAACTTCAAACCTTGCTTGATGTCGGACTCGGCTATCTGCAATTGGGCCAATCGGCTACAACCCTTTCCGGCGGCGAGGCCCAACGCATCAAACTCGCCAAAGAACTCTCCAAACGCGCCACCGGACGCACGATTTATATTTTGGATGAACCCACCACCGGACTCCACTTCGCCGACGTGCATAAACTCCTGGACGTGCTGCAAAGGTTAGTCTCACTCGGCAACACCGTCATCGTCATCGAACACAACCTCGACGTGATAAAGAGCGCCGATTACGTCATAGACCTAGGGCCGGAAGGCGGGGCCAACGGGGGCCGCCTCGTCGCCACCGGCACGCCCGAAGACATCGCCCGCTGCCGCAAATCCCACACCGGCCAAGCCCTCAAACCCCTGCTTAACGGGCGCGCGAACGGCAAAAACGGCAACGGCGCGACGAAAAGTTAAGACGGTATGTTATAATTGCTACATGAAGAAAGTGGTTACGAAACACAACTCTTTTGCTGCCGCTGATGAAGCGGACAAGCTGTATTATCAATCGCTTACGCCTAGCCAGCGAATAGAAATTTTGTTGCGCCTGGTAGCTCAACAACGCGCGGGGCAAGATGGAACTAGAGAAAGATTTACGCGAGTTTATCGAATTGCTGAACGAATTTGAGGTGCGCTACGTTCTGGTCGGCGGCTATGCTGTGGCCTATCACGGCTACCCGCGCTACACGGGCGACATTGATTTTTTCGTTGACCACACCGGCGATAACCCGCAACGCCTGGAACAAGTTGTTATTCGCTTCGGTTTCGGCGGCATCGGCATCACCGCCCAAGATTTCGCCACTGAAAACCGCGTCGTCCAACTCGGCGTGCCGCCCAACCGCATTGACCTCATTAACTCCATCTCCGGCGTTACTTTCGCCGAAGTCTGGGCCACCCGCGAAACCGGCGCAATCGGCAGCGTCAAGGTCAACATCATTGCCCGCGAACCGCTCAAACGCAATAAAGCTGCATCAGGGCGCGACAAAGATTTGATTGATTTGAAGTATCTTTGACTGAATTGCTCCTATGTTTCAACACCTCAAAATTACTGGTATCAAAGCTCTCAAAGAAGCCTACTTGCTTAATCTAGGGCGCATTAACGTAATCTGCGGCAAGAACAATAGTGGCAAAACTACTCTTTTAGAAGGGGTTCACGATAAAGACCATAGAGTTTGCGGAGTAGCCATAAGCTCATTGACTGGGGAAAAGATAGCCTCAGCTATTCATATACACGGGCGATTCGTCAACCAGGCAATTGAAGCTGAAGTTTATATACCGCCCAAGCAGATTACCTCCCGCGAGGCAGCGGATTTGATTGCCGAGGCATTGCAAAGCGCATGGCACGTCAACCATGAGAAATCAGTCGCTAATATTGCTTTTTATGGTGATGCAGAGAATGTAGTAACCAGATTCAAAAAACATCATAGTCAATGGGTTGAGCATGGAGTTACAGTAGATAGTGACCGAATTGACGGAGTATTGCGGGGGGAATCGAACCTGGATGCCGACACTGTTTTTATTCCGCCTAAACGCAACTTTGAGCCAACCCCAATAGCTAAAAATAGCCCAACAGTTCTCCCAGAAGGGAAAAACATTGAGAGCTACCTTTTCTTTGCTAAGAATCAAACGCCTAACTCAGACGAATATAAGTTTTACCGCAAGCTCTCTGACACCTTCATGATAATTTCCGCAGGCTACACATTTGATGTGATAATGTCTGGCAACAGACCCATCCAAAATGAGGTAAATCTTCAACTAAAGATTTCGTACACTAACCAGCCTTGGATAGATGTTAAAGATTGTGGGCTGGGGCTGCAAGACTTGTTGATTATTCTCTATTTTGCGCTCCAAAAGGATAGCCCGATTCTACTTATCGAAGAACCGGAAAGCCATCTGCACCCCGAAATGCAGCGAAAGCTACTGCGTTTTCTGAAAGAAGAAACCGACAAGCAGTATTTCTTTAGCACTCATTCAAATATCTTTCTCGACAACACTTACGTTGACCGCGTTTTCTTCACGCGCTTTGAAAATGGCGAAGTCGTAGTTGATGATGCCACCAGTCGCGCCTCAATGCTTGACGATTTGGGTTATTCCGTTGCCGACAATCTTGTTTCAGACCTGGTTATTCTTACTGAGGGGCCAAGCGATATTCCTATCATGGAAGAGTTCATTAAAAAGATGGGCTTGGATGCTAACTACAACATCAAGGCGTGGCCTCTCGGCGATGACATTATGGCGCGTGAGGAGGTTGACCTTTCGGTTTTCGTAGCAAATTACAAGGTCATCGCTTTGGTTGACCAAGATCCAGGCAGTAAAAAAGCCCGAAACGAGTTTGTGCGGAAATGCAAAGTCCATAACATTCCTGTCACAAAATTAAAAAGGCGGGCCATAGAGAATTATTTCCCTCTCCACGTCTTACGCGCAGTGTTCAGCACACAAATTCCCGAAGACATTACCGAAATTAAACCTAACGAATCAGTAGAAACGCAAATCGGCCTCAATGTTAAGAAAAACAACCGCAAAATTGCCCGACAGATGAGCTTAGATGACATTGCCGGAACAGATTTGTATGATTTCTTCACGGAAGTTAGACGATTGTGTGAATCAAGTTAATCCAACACGGCCAAGCCTGAAACTCCCGCTCAACGGACACGCCAGCACCAAACTTAACTGTTAACCCTATGCCTATTTTATTGTTTACCTTAATCTTTCTTGGGGGCTTGTTATGCGGCGCGTGGTTCAGTCGTTGGCGTGAACGCCGTGTGCAGCCGATTTGGACGTGGGGGCTGGCTTTTGCGCTGGTTTGGTCTTGGGCTGTTGTGCGTTTGGGTGAGCGGGCTTGGGCGGCGCGTCTTTCGTGGCTGGGGTTTACGGCGTGTTTCGCGGCGGCGTTTGTCCTGGGGTTTCTGACGTGCGTAGTAGCGGCGATGACGGCGGGGCGCGGCAAGGAAAGTAAATCGTGAACCGTAAACCGTAACGAGAAAGCAGAAACACGGTGTCTCCGGTTGAGACTTTCTTGTCACGATTTACGATTTACGATTCACGGCTTTGGACGGTAGGTGCGGCGCGAGCGCACAGCCACATCCGGCAGGGCGACGCGAACTTTAATTTCATGGACTTGCAGGTCGTCGCCGGAGTTTGGCGGGTAGTAGCCGAGACGGTATTGCTGACGCAGTTCGTCGGCAATCAGTGCGAAGGTATGCCGCAAATCCGTAACTTCTTTGCGGTAAAAGCGTCCGGCGGTCAGTTCGGACATGGCGGTCAGATATTCCGCCGCGTCTTCGCCCATTTCCTGGCGGCGTTGGCGAATCACATTTGGGTCGGGGCCGCCGTTACCGCCACCACGCGGGAAACGCCCGCCACGCCCCCCGAAAACACCGCCACCACCACCACGCCGCCCCATAATTCCCCGCAGACCGCCATCCATTTTAGTCTGATAAAGAACCGTGTAAACCATTGTGTCAGCCTCTTCGAGCATATTCAACAGGCCGGATTTCGATTGATAACTGCCGTGATCTTGCCCGTCGGTGAGTAAGATAACGGCTTTACGCCCTTTTACGCCGGCGAATTGGCGACGCACCGCGTCTTGCACCGCATCGCGCATCACCGTTCCCACCGTTTCTCCTATTTCTACCGATTTAATGGCCTTTTCCAATGCCTTCTGGTCAGAAGTGAGCGGGCTGTTTACATTCACCTGATAGTCAAAACTCATAATCAAGGCGCGGTCATTGGGCTTCAAGAGTTTGATGAAATCTTTGGCGGCATCCTTGATTTTACCTAAAACCCCGCGGGTGCTTTTGCTGGTGTCCAATAGCAAAGCCACATTCAGCGGTTCTTCTTCGGCGGCAAAAAAACTGATGGCTTGGGGAATTCCGTCCTGATACAAAGTAAAAGATTGCGCGGCCAGGCCCGGGATATAGCGTCCATCTCTATCGCTGACGATTACCGGCACATTTACCAGATTGGTTTTGACCTTTACTACATCATCAGAGCCGGCTTCTTCTTGCGCAGCCACAAACAGAACAGTAAAAAACAATAAAATGCTCAAAAAGATAATTTTCATAACGGACTTCTGCCCCCCAATGGTTTACGCTACTGTTACCTATTGGGTTAGACGCTTTACGCAAGCGATAGTCTAACAATTTTGCTGTTCGCTTCAGTCCGCAACTTGTTGAAAAACCACACTGCACCGTGAACCAATCAGTGTATTGCATTGTCAAAGCGCACAAAAGACTGCCACGAGAAGCCAATATGCCGGATAAGCAGACGACTACCCACGATTGTTGACAATCACGTCAAATATAT
>JAYVJN010000580.1:0-2859 GCA_043769325.1 Acidobacteriota bacterium | reverse complement strand
TCCAGCGCGCCGGTAATAACTATTTGCCTTTGCCCTAATTTGCGCGATTTTTCAATCAGTTCAAACGCGCCCGGATAAACCGCCGGTTTCAGCGTGTTCTCAAACAAATCTTCGGCAAAAAAGCGCAGACGGTCTTGCGTCGCGCCCTTGTAGCTCTGGAAAAAGAGTTCGTTAAAGATATTGCGGCTGTAAAGGTCGGTGACGGCGAAAAAAGGGATGCTCGCCAGTGTGCGCGCGCTTTTCTTCACCGTGCGCCAGAGGCTTTGCTGGTTGCGGGCGTAGAAGCCCAGCGTATGCACCAGGTTAGTGCTTATCAGCGTGCCTTCCAAATCGTAAAATGCGGCTGCGGACATAAACAGTAGGCAGTAGGCGGCAGGCAGTAGGCAGTATGGCCCGTGACTAAACGCTACTGTGCTTGGTCAATCCTGTGTATTCTGCCATAGTTTTGTTTCGGCGAAATTCCCGCAAACAGACAGAATGCGAAAATATACCTTATTCCGATGCGTTTGGCTAAGTTGTGTTGTACCATTGAGGCGTTCGTAAACTCGTTTTAACTAAGAAAAGGTTGCAGCAGATGAATTTAACCAAAGTGTTCGCGGTTTGCGTTTTGTGCGGAATCGCGGCTTTCAGCGGGTGCCAAACGGAAACGCCGGCCATTAACGAGACAAATCAGAACGCCGACGCCAACGCGCCGGCCAACAGCATCGCCGAAGCCGAAAAGCTCTACGCCGGACGCGGCGAGGATTTAACCAAAGTGCGTTCTGCCGTCATCATGCTGCGAAGTTTGCAAGCGCAGGACAACGCCAATTACGACGTGGCCTGGCGGCTGGCAAAGTTCAACTATTATTTGGGCGACAACACGGCGGAAGACGGCGAACGCAGCCGCGCCTTTGAAGACGGCGTAAAGGCCGGCGAACAGGCCGTTAAAATCAACGCCGAGAAGCCGGAAGGCCATTTCTGGCTGGGCGCGAACTATGGCGGCCAGGCCCGTCAGTCCGCGTTGCAAGGCGCGGTAGCGGTGGACGACATCCGCAAAGAAATGAAAGAAGTCATCCGCCTGGATGAAACTTTTCAGGGCGGCGCGGCTTATCTGGCTTTGGGGCAAATCGAAATGGAACTGCCCGAAATGATGGGCGGCAGCACCAAAAAAGCTATCGAATACCTGGAAAAAGGCCAGAAATTCAGCACCACTAACGCCCTCACCCGTTATTGGTTAGCCAAAGCCTACCTCGAATCGGGCCGCAAGGCCGACGCCAAAGTCAAACTCGACGAAATCTTCAAGATGACGCCCGACCCCGAATACATCCCCGAACACAATAAAATCAAAGCCGAAACTGAAAAGCTTGTAAAAGAAGAGTTTGGCGGCAAGTAAAACAAGCGTTTAGAGTTACGCCTCTAGGTGCGAGACCTTACGCGGCAAATCACGCCTGAAGGCGTAACTCTAACATAGGCCGGATGCAAAATTACGACGTAATTATCATCGGCGCGGGCGCGGCGGGCCTGATGTGCGCCATTGAAGCGGGCAAGCGCGGGCGTAAGGTCGTAGTTTTAGAACACAACGGCAGCGTCGGGCGCAAAATCGCCATTTCGGGCGGCGGGCGTTGTAACTTTACCAATAGCAACACCAAGCCGGAAAACTTTCTCTCCGATAATCCACATTTTTGTAAATCGGCGTTGGCGCGTTACACGCCGCAGGATTTCGTCGCGCTGGTTAAAAAACACGACATCTCATTCTATGAAAAGAAGTTAGGGCAACTATTTTGCGTGGCATCGTCGGGCCAAATAATTCAAATGCTGCTGGACGAAGGCGCGGCGGCGGGCGTGGAAATTAAACTGAATTGCACTGTCAAAAGTGTGCTGAAAGACGCGCTTTTCTGCGTTGAAACAAACCAAGGCGCGTTGCTGGCTAAATCTTTGGTTATCGCAACGGGCGGTTTATCCATCCCGAAAATCGGCGCGACGGATTTTGGTTATCGTGTGGCGCGGCAATTTGGCCTGAAGATTATCGAACCGCGTCCCGCGCTCGTGCCGCTACGTTTTGGCGCGGGCGAAGGAGAAAAGTTGACCGCCCTGAGCGGCGTCGCGGTTGACGTGGTTGCGCGTTGTGGCAAAGTGTCGTTTCGGGAAAATGTTCTGCTCACGCATCGCGGCATGAGCGGCCCGGCGATTTTGCAGATTTCATCCTACTGGCAGCCGAACAGTGAAATTGGCCTGGATTTGTTGCCGGAACAGGACGCCGCCGAGATTTTGCAGACCGCCAAGACGCGAAAAGTAGAATTAGCCACGCTTTTGAGCCAATACTTACCGCAACGTTTCGCCCACGCCTGGTGCGCCTTGCACGCGCCGGTGCGCCCACTTAACCAAATTAGTGACAAAGAGTTACGCCGTATCGCTACACAACTGCACGATTGGCGGCTGCGTTTCTCAAGCACGGAGGGTTACGCCAAAGCCGAAGTCACGGCGGGCGGTGTGGATACGCGCGAACTTTCGTCGCAAACGATGGAGACGCGGTGCGTCCCGGGCCTTTATTTCATCGGCGAAGTGGTGGATGTAACGGGTTGGCTGGGCGGCTACAACTTTCAATGGGCCTGGGCCTCTGGTTTTGCGGCAGGGCGAAATTGTTAGTAACGCGAATAAAATAACCTTACCGAGCAATCATCTTGCGGAAACACGCACTGCGTCAAGTGTGCCATGTTTGACGCCCGAACTAAAGTGCGGGCTTCTGCAATGTGGGTCAACTTATTTTTGACCGGCTACTTAGCGGGGTGTAATCAAAAGTGAAGCGGGCCGGTATGCGGTATGCGGCTGCGCCGCTCCGATGTGCGGCGATGGCTATGCCTCGCCGTGAAAATAGCTCCA
>JAYVJN010000579.1:0-3330 GCA_043769325.1 Acidobacteriota bacterium | reverse complement strand
GGTGGGCGGTTTTGTGTGTCGCATGATTGCCCGCACGCAAGGCGCAGTGTGGGCGTTTGTCGCCCTGATGATTATTTTCGGCGTTGCCAAGATTATTTCCGAGCAAGGGAAAACTGTGTTGCCCAGAACCGGCGAGAGCGCGAATATGCAAGCTATGATGGACGCTAAATATCCAACCTGGCTGTTGTATGTGATGCCTTTGGCGAGCGCGGCCGGCATTCTCGCCGGAGCGCATCTCAAGCGCGAAGGCGCGTAAAGTATGTATGCCCTGATAGATGCGGGGCGTGAATAGTGTTACCAAGAACATAAATTGAAGGAGAACTCTGTAAAATGACAATCAGTGAAACTTTAGTGCCGCAATTCGACCACGAAATGGTAATTACGCGCAAGTGTCTGGAGCGCGTGCCGGAAGACAAATTTGGCTGGAAGCCGCACGAAAAATCTATGGATTTCGTCACGCTGGCTTCGCACATCGCGGAGATGGCGAGTTGGGCGACGACTACCGTCAACACCGATGAACTCGACTTTGCCCCGGAAGGCGGCGCGCCTTATGAGATGTTTGTCGCCAAAACCAATGAGGAATTATTGGCTAAGTTTGACCAGACGGTAACTGAAGCGCGGACGGCTTTGGCCGGATGCAGCGACGACGAGTTCAGAAAACCCTGGTCGCTCAAAGCCGGCAGTCAGGTTCTTTTCACGATGCCCAAGATTTCGACGATTCGCGGGATGGTGATAAGCCACATCATTCACCATCGCGGCCAACTGAGCGTCTATCTGCGTTTGAACGACATCCCCGTGCCTTCGATTTACGGCCCCTCGGCAGACGATAGCGGCGGTATGTAGCTTAGGGCGTGTTCCTCAGAGCAAAGATTTACAGTTGTCAATGTGGTATTGAAAGCGCGGGCAAGCCCCTTGCCAACCTGTCAGGTTGTTTAAGCGGTTCGTAAAGAAACGTCTCAATGACAAAGCGCAAACTGCTCGACCTGGCAGGTCAGGAAGGGTCGCTTGCGCCCGCCGATTCTAATCCACAACTCTTAAAAAGGAACATAATCTCATGCTACGCATCATTTTAGGCGTTATCGCCAGCCTCTTTTCGTGGATTGTTTTGATAAGCGTCGGCAACCGCCTGATACGCGCGGGCTGGCACGGCTATGCCCTGGCCGAACCGACAATGGACTTTAATCTGGCGATGCTGTTGGCGCGTCTGGTCTTGAGCTTGACGTGTTCGCTGGCTGCCGGTTGGGTGGCCCGTTTGGTCGGCAAAAATGCCTTAACCGCGTGGGTGTCGGGCACTTTGCTTTTGCTGATATTTATCCCCATACATTGCGGCAGTGATTTATTTTCCCGATGTTGAAGAGGGCTTTTGCTTGGTCGGACTGCGAACCGGAAGTGAATGGAGAATTAACCATGACGATGAAAAAATACGGCTTTGTGTTGGCGGGCTTGCTGGCTTGCGCGTTGTTGACTTGGGGCTTACTGCAACGGACGGGCGCGGCTAAAAGCGATTACCGGCAACCGCGCGCCTTGAGCCAAAAGGAGCGAGACGAACTGCTGGCGGCGCGGGAAGAAGTGTGGCGGGCATTTTTTGCCAATGACAAAGTCAAGATGGAGAAACTTTTGCCAGCAGAGACATTGGTCATAAATTTAAATAACCGCGAAGACCGTTGGGCTGACCGCGCTAAAATCTTCAATGACGCTCAAGAGTCTGCTAACGCGGGCAATAAACTTATCAAATTGGAATTTCCTCGCACTGAAATCCAAGCCTATGGCGATGTCGTAATTCTTTATACAACATTTAATTACGAATATGACACTGGCGGCAAACGTCACACCCAATCTGGCTACGGCACGGAAATCTTCGTGCGTCGTAATGGTGTCTGGCTCAATTCTGGCTGGCACGTTGATTCAGGAAAGTGAGTATGAACGAAACAAAGGAAGGGCGCGAATTGTTGCGCCACACAGTCGCCACAGTCGCTTATCGCGGACGCAAAGCGGTCACGGGCGCGACGCCGGAGTTCGCCGCGTTTCGCGTCGGCCCGACGACGCGCACGCCGCTGGAAATACTCGCTCACATCGGCGATTTATTTGACTGGGCCTGGCATTTGGCCCAGGGTAATCACGTCTGGAATAATGCCACACCAGGCGATTGGGAAGCGGAAACGGCGCGGTTTTTCGCCAGCCTGCAACGCTTCGACGATTACCTGGCCTCCGACGCGCCGCTGGGCCGTGCGCCGGAACAGCTTTTCCAAGGCCCCATTGCCGACGCGCTCACGCACATCGGACAAATAAATTTGTTGCGCCGTTTGGCCGCATCGCCCGTGCGCGGCGAAAGTTACCTGAAAGCCGAAATCATCGCGGGCCGCGTCGGGCCGGAGCAGACCGCGCCCAAGTTTGAGTTTGACTAGGAGAACATCACAATGTTTCAAGGATTACGCACCGTCGTCTATCACGTTGACGATTTAGACCGCGCCAAGCGTTGGTACGCCGACGCGCTCGGCTTTGAGCCGTATTTTGCCGAACCGTTTTATGTCGGCTTCAACGTCGGCGGCTACGAGTTGGGGCTTGACCCCGACACGGCGGGCGTCACGCGCGGCAGCCACGCCGTCGCTTATTGGGGCGTGCCCGATGCCCGCGCCGCTTACGCCAAACTGCTCGCGCTCGGCGCAACGGCCCACACCGAACCCAACGAAGTCGGCGGCAACATCATCGTCGCGGCGGTGACAGACCCGTTCGGCAACGCCCTGGGCATCATTGAGAACCCGCATTTCAAATTGTAATTCACGTTACACAGTGAGCATCTTCCAGCCCGCTTCAGCGCGCTTTTCCCACAGGGCCATTAGGCCAGTTGTGTTCCGGCTGGTTACGAACGGTTAGTTACCACAGGGCGTTTTAACGTTCTGCTTTTCCGGCTTTAGCCATTGTCTCTGGCAAAGAAGCCAGTGGGCAGTAACTACTTCCTACTGTTTACGGTCTGCTGGCGAAGCGCGAAGGTCGCGTCAGTGGCGCAGACAGGATAGTGGCGGCTGTTCTGACAGAATTAGCGCAACGCGGCTTCTAACTGCCCACTGCCCACTGCCGCGTTGCGGCCTTAGTAGCTCAAGCCGCCGGAAGTAAGACGCGTTTTTCCTCACCTGCTTAACAGCTTAAAAATAAGCCGCGTGCGAGTGGCAAAACCATCCGACTATTACTGAATTAAGGCAATACTTGAGATAAAAGTTGAAAAATATCCGGTTTGCTGAAAAAAAGTGTGGACAGCAAGATTAAATTCGTGTTATAACGATGTTTCTGCACGCCTAATGCGTTTCCCCTGAGATATGGTTATTTTATTCA